>JAXJVC010000064.1:0-8121 GCA_036308745.1 Oscillospiraceae bacterium
GTCTCCATCTTCACCGCCATTGCCCTGTGCTGCTTCGCCTTCTCCACCATCGTGGGCTGGGGTCTCTACGGTGCCCGCTGCGCTGAATTCCTGCTGGGAAGCAAGATCCTGCTGCCCTTCAACATCGCCTACGCCCTGGTGTCCATCCTGGGTGCCACCGTGGACCTGGGCCTGATCTGGGGCATCAGTGACACCTTCAACGGCTTCATGACGGTCCCCAACCTGATCGCCGTGTTCCTGCTGACCCCCGAGCTTCTGAAGCTGATCCGGGAACATTTCTCCGCTGAAAACGCTTAAAACCAAGCACAGCCGCCCCCGATAATGGGGGCGGCTGTCGTATTATCTCACTTCATCAAAGGCGTTTTCGGTCACCGGCCAACGCAGTAATTATGGATTCTTCGTTTTCCCCAATCATTTCAACAGACACCCGCATCGCCAGAGCGTCCTTCAAACAGCAGTCCGAATTGCACAGCAGAAATGACCGTCTGCGAAGAGACGGCCATTGATGCATCCGATTGATTGTTACAGTAAAATCTGGCGGGTAACCAATCCAAGCACCAGCAGGTGCAAGGGATAGAATACATAGTATGTATACTTGGGAAGTTTTGTTTTCTTTTGACCGCTGTAATAGGGCAGCAGGCAGATTGCCATAGGGCCAAGTGGACTAAATACACTGCACAGCACACCAAGAAGGATCTTCCAGACCAGTTTCTCCCGGAAACAATAGAACACCGCCGCCAGCACCACTGTCTGAATGCCATACTCCACCTGCAGCAGCACCACCCAGAATGCCCCGCAAAGCACCAGCAATATGCTGCCGATGCCCCGTTCTACCCCATCAAAACGATCCAGCTTGGAGATAAGACCGAGCATCGCCAGACCGATCAGCACGCCAAAGACAGGATTCTGTTGGGAGAAATCGAAGAGTCGGCCATAGAACGCGTAATCATAGATCGGCTCACTGACCAGCGCCGTCACAGCAACTGCCCCAAAGTATTTTTTGAAATCCGAAGTGTGGACAAAGCCCTCTGCCAACGCAAACGCAAAGAGCGGCACCGCAACACCGGAAAGCAGACGCAAAATGGACGCCACGCCCACCAGCGTCGTAAACCGGCTGCTTGCATCCATGGCAGCCAGCAGTTCCTCGGAAGAGAAGCCATCCAATTGCAGCAGGCCCTTCTCCAGCAGAAGGGAATTGGCATTGACGATCAGCAGAAGCAGCGCTGCCAGCAGCTTAATGCCGCTGATGCTGATTTTGGGAAATCGGACATGGATTCGGTTGCGTAGATCAGCCATAATATACTCTCCTAAAAAGATACCGAATCTCGCCGGTCCATGGGACTGACGGATTCGGTATCCATTGTTTCTGAGGTTCGATCAGCCCTTCACCGCGCCACTGATGCCGGTGGCATAGTATTTTTGCGTTGCCAGGAACAGCGATGCGATGGGGATGGAAATGATGACCGCCGCTGCGGCAAACGCGCAGAACCATTGGTCGATATATTCCATTTCCAGCATCTGATACATACCCACTGCCACCGTGTAGTAATCCTTATTGGGTCCGCAGAGCACCTTTGCCAGCATGAAGTCCTTGAACGGTCCGGCAAAAGAGGTCAGCAGGGTATACACAATAATGGGCTTACTCAGAGGCATAATGATGTGGCAAAGCACCTGCCACTTGGTCGCGCCGTCCAGCATGGCTGCTTCGTCCAGTGCGATGGGAATGGTATCAAAGAAACCCTTGGCAATATGGTAGCCCACACCGGCACCGCCGCAGTACACTGCGATCATTGCCACCCGAAGCATAGGACCATTGGTCCAGCCCAGCATCTTGAAGATGTAATAGTTTGCAATCATGGACATGAATCCCGGGAAGAGATTGACCACCATTGCCGCATTCATCAGTTTTTTTCTGGACTTGAAGCGCAGACGGGACAGGGTATATGCCACGGAGACCACAAAGAAGGTGGACAGCAGACAGTTGGCTACGGCGATGATCACCGTATTGGCCAGCATCTGAGGGAAGTTGAAAACCGTGAAGTCTGTAAACAGCTTCACATAGTTTTTCAGGGAATAAACCGTGGGGAAAAAGGTGGAGCTGTAGGAACCCTGGGTGCCGCGGAAGCTGGTCAGCAGAACCCAGAAGATCGGGATCAGCCAAATGAACGCGAGGACCGCCAGCAACACATGGGCAAGGAATATTACAATTCTTTTGCCCAGAGGTTTCTTCGGCTTTCTAGCTGCATGATTGCTCATCTGAATCCCTCCTCATTCTTATAAGAGCCGCTGTAGCGGAAGGTAAGCAGAGATACAACACTCAGCGTCAGGAATGTCATAATACCGATCACCGCGCCAATGTCAAAGAACTGGTTGTCGATGGTCAGCTTATACAGCCATGTGATCAACAGGTCCGTGCCGCCTGCGGTGGATTCGACCGCTCTGGGCAAGCCCCTGGAGGTCAGGAAGATGGTATTGAAGCTGTTGATATTACCGGTAAAGGATGTAATCAGGTAAGGCGTCGTGACGAAGAGCATATAGGGCAGGGTGATCTTGAAGAAGGTCACGATGGGGCCTGCGCCGTCCACTCTTGCAGACTCATACAGTTCCTGAGGAATATTCTGCAGGATGCCGGTGATCTGTAGCAGAACATAAGGCACACTGACCCAGATGCCGATGAGGATGACCGTCACACGGGACCAGGTGACATCTGTAAAGAAGGGCAGCGGTGCTGTGATCCAGCCCATATTCTGCAAAAGCACATTGACCGCGCCGTTGGGCTGCAGCATCTGCCGGATGATCAGCAAGGTGACAAAGTGAGGAACTGCCACTGTCAGCACAAAGCAAAAGCGCCAGAAAGCCTTATAGCGGATCTCCTTCCAGTTGATGAACAGTGCCAGAAGCATACCCAGAATATAGTTGGAGAACGTCGCGATCAGTGCCCAGGTCAGGGTCCAGCCCAGAACAGACCAGAAGGTCTGACCCAGAGAGTTGTTCAGGTCAATCAGGCGCTTGAAGTTCGCAAGGCCCACCCAGTCAAACAGAACTAGCTTGTTATCCAACACGCTGTAGTTGGTGAATGCCATGCTGGTCATGAACACCAGCGGAAGAATGGTAAATGTCAGCACACCCAGCAGAGGCAGCGCCAGCAGGGAATTATGCAGTCTGCTGTCAAACAGCTCTGTAATCTCCTCCCAGAAGGAGGGGATCTTTCTGCCTGCCTTGTGAAGTACCTCGGCCTTATATGCGCTTTTAATAGAAAGACGGATCAGCAGGAAACCGCACAGAAGAATTGCCACAGTCACGATTCCGTAAAGCAGGATGATCAGCGACCGGTCACCGTCGATATACTCGTACAGGCTCTTAGCTTCATTCCAGATTTTCTGCTGTTCCTGGTCACCCAGGGTGATCAGCTTGCTCAGATGATGCACGCCGGAGGTGATCATATAGTAAATGATTGCCAGTTCGGCAGCCAGATACAGAATACCCTTCACAAACTGCTTCTTAATAAGGCAGCCCCATCCGCAGATAACTGCGGACAGGGTTACCATCATAGAGCCGTTTTTCAGGGCACTCAATACGCTGACGTCAGTTTCAGGTATTTCCTGCATTGTCTTTAACATATTGCAGCCCCTTAACATTCAGTTGAGATCAGATGCCGGCGGAGTTAACAGCGGTGTTCAGAGCCTCGGTCTTCTCAGCAGCGTTCTCGTGGGTGACAACGCCGTCACGGATCTCCAGGCCCATGCTCTCAGCGGGAGTCCAGAAGTAGGAGAACTCAGCGAAGCTGTAGCGGGGAACAGCGATCTCGGTGATGGTCTGAGCATCGATACGGCAGACGATGTCGTCCTGAACTTCGCTCATCAGCTTCAGCTCGCAGGGGATGTAGCCGCGCAGCTCGTAGTGAGCCTTCTGGGACTCGTAGCCGCCCAGCCACAGAGCCAGGTTCAGAGCCACTTCGGGGTAAGCGGTGGTGGACTTGACACCGATGACCTTAGCGGAGGTGAAGGGACGCAGCTGCTTGGCCTGACCGTCGATGGTAGCGGTGGGCAGCATGGCAACGCCGAAGTTCTCACCCAGGATCTCCTCGGTCTGTGCTGCCTGCCAGGTGCCGCAGACGTAAGCATCACAGTTGCCCTCGCGCATCATAGCGATGGCGTCAGCGGGCTCAGCAACGATGAAGTTGGGGTTAGCAACGTAGTCGACCAGAGCGTGGGTAACAGCAGTGCCGTTCTCGCCGCCCAGCTGGATGCCAGCCTCACGGTCAGAGCCGTCTGCGCCGAAGAAGGTAGCGCCGTTAGCCAGATAGAAAGCAGCGTTGTAGAAGCCGTTGGCCAGAGGGAAGGCAACCTTGCCCTTCTCCAGCATGACATCCAGAGACTTGACATCCTCTTCGGTGAAGACGCTCTTGTCGTAGTACATGAAGTAGGTGTTGGTGGTCATGGGAACACCGTAGACACCGCCGTCATAGATGGTGCAGTCGACCATGGACTGGGGATAGTTGTTCTGGACAGCCTCCAGATACTTGCCACCGAACTCAGCCAGGGCATTGGAGGAGGTCAGGACTTCCAGGTTGGTGGAGCTGTACAGGAACACGTCAGCAGCAGCTTCCATATCCTGGGGAACCAGCTTCTTAGCCTCGGACTCGGTGCAGACACCGTACTCGAAGGTGATGTTCCACTCGGGGTGCAGCTCGTTGAACTGCTCACACATGGTGATCAGCCACTGGCCCAGCTCGGGGTTCTGGTCCTCAGAGGGAGCCCAAACCTTCAGGCTGACATCAATGGGCTGTGCCTCAGTCTCGACTTCGGCGGGCTCGGTTGCGGGTGCTGCAGCATCGGTGGGGGTGGGTTCGGCAGCATTGCCGCAGGCAACCAGACCCATGACCATGACAACGGCCAGCAGCAGGGCGATGATCTTCTTGCTCATAGTAATTCTCTCCTTGTTATGTTTCTGATTTATCCGAAACGCATTTTTTATCGTTTCGGTTATTTCAAACAAATGTTATCACCTAATAGCCAATATGTCAAGCGATTTGGCTAAAATTTTATGTGCAATCTATTGATTTTTTATGTATCCCTGTGATAGAATGATCGCAAGTTCAAACGCCCTTCGGATTGTTTCGTTTCCGTTTCGTATTTCCCAATCTGTTTCTCATCCGAAACCGGCTGAAAAGAGGATCAATCATGAAAACCAACTACCATACCCATACCAAGCGTTGCCTTCACGCTTTCGGCACTGAGGAGGACTATGTACAGGCAGCACTGAAAGAAGGCCTTTCTGTTTTAGGTTTTACGGATCACGCGCCCTTCCCGGATCACGACTTTGGAATGCGTATGCCCTACAGCCAGCTGGAGCCTTATTTTACTGAGGTAGATCGTCTGACCAAGGTTTACGCTCCGGATATTCAGATCAAAAAAAGTCTGGAAATTGAATATCTGCCCCAGTATCGGGACTATTACACCTTCCTTATGAATACCTACCATCCCGATTATCTGCTGCTGGGCGAGCATTTCTACTTTGATCCCCAGGGCGAGGTGTTGAACATTTACAATGCGGAAAGCACCGATGACTACATCCACTACGCGAATTCCATCGCTTCCGGACTGGAAACCGGCCTGTTCCAGGTGGTCGCCCACCCGGATCTGTTCACGCTGAACAAATTCGCTTGGGATCGCAACTGCGATGCCGCCTCCGAAATCATCCTCTCCGCCGCTCAGAAACATGGTGCCGTTCTGGAATTCAATGCCAACGGATACCGCCGGGGCATTCACGAATATCCTGACGGCAAGCGGCATATGTATCCCCACATGAATTTCTGGAAAAAGGCCGCTGAGGCAGGCTCCGTTGTCATGATCGGTGCCGATGCCCATGAGCCTTACCAGGTCTGGGATACCTGCATGGATCAGGCCATAGAGGTACTGCGTTCTCTGGGGATCACACCCCTTGAAACACTGGACGAAGTTCTGAAATAACAAAGCAGCGGGAGGTACCATGAACATTCGAGATATTGCCCGTTTGGCAGACGTAACCCCCGGAACCGTATCTAAGGTGCTCAACAACTATCCCGATATCAGCGAAGCCACCCGGCAGCATGTCATGCGGATCATCGAGGAGCATCAGTATGATCCCAAGGCCAATGCCCGGAATACCAAGACTGTGCAGGAATGGAACCGGATCGGTCTTGTGGTGGAAGGCGTGGACAACGGCTTGTACACCCTGATGAATCATATGCTCTCCATCCGGATCCATAATGCCGGATACACCATCATTTCTTTTCATGATAATTATTATGTTCAGAACAAGGTGGAGAAATTTTCGGAGCTGCTGGCCAAAGCCGAGCGGGATAAGTTTTGTGCCATGATCTATATCGGCGGCAACTTCGCAGAAGTTCCTCAGGCGGATTTCGACGCGCTCCCCTGCCCCACAGTCTTCATCAACACCGTTCTCCCTTTGCAGATCCGCAACACCCGTCATTCCAGCATTCAGGTCAGTCACTTTGAGACCGGCTATGCCCAGATGCGCTTTTTGATTGAGAAGGGTCACAAAGACATCTGCACCGCCATCTCCTCGGAAGAGGATAACAGCGTCTATGCAAACCGGGTGAACGGATACCGCGCCGCCCTGTGCCAGGCAAAGCTGGAACATAATCTTGACCATTTTCTGCAGGGGCACTACCGTCCTGAACTCATCCATCCACTGCTGCTGGCGCATCTTCAGCAGCACCCCGAAACCACTGCCGTGTGCTGCGTCGCCGATGTGATGATCCCCGGTGTTCTTCGTGCAATCCACGACGCAGGAAGAACCGCCGGAAAGGATATCGATGTGATCAGTTTTGATGGATTGGAATCCATGGCCTTCGCCATTCCCTCCGTCACTACCTTTGAGCAACCTGTGCATGACATGATCAACTATGTCGACAATCTGCTGTTCAAGCTGATCAGCAAGGAAGAAAAACACCAGAACATGACCTTTACCCCCCACTTCTCCCTAAGAGAATCCTGCTGATTGGTCCCCTGTTTTCCACACCCACTTGATTTCCGTTTTTCGTGATCTCCTTTCCTTATTTTGTCAACGAAAACCGCATCATGATCAGGTGAAAACTGTTCGGGGAACACCTGGTCAAAGCAACTGCCATCCAATCCTCCGCCATGGGAATTCCGTGGTTTTTTGAGATAAAAGTAGTAATATGGGCTCCGATATGAAATAAGAAAGTCAAAAGCAGTCCCGACGAGGCACAAAAACCGCCTTTTTCGGGGCTGCTCTTTATTTGTCATCCATTTCTTCCAAAATGTGTTTTCCTGGCAGACGAATATTTTGGAGAGGCATATCCGGAACAAAACGCCAAAA
Organism: Oscillospiraceae bacterium; assembly: GCA_036308745.1. GTDB lineage: Bacteria > Bacillota > Clostridia > Oscillospirales > Oscillospiraceae > Faecousia. Next base: position 7,348 of record JAXJVC010000064.1, read on the forward strand.
TCTTTGCTGTTTCTTAACCAAAAGCAGAGTTATACCCATATGATATAGGGATGCATTTGTGACAAAAGAATGCTATAATGTTACCATGCGAAAGTTTGGAGGTTTGGATATGGTAAGCAAAAAGCATATCCTTTCAGACAGCCTGTTTACGGTGGTTGCGCTCATCGTAGTATTTTTGGTGAATCTGTTTCTGGTGGAACAGTTTGATACCAAAACCATGACACCCATGATTTTTGTACTGGGTGTATTCCTTGTGTCCTGGCGGACGCAGGGATATGTCTTTGGTATTGTGTCCAGCCTGATCAGCGTTCTGGCAGTGAACTGGGCCTTTACCTATCCGTACTGGGAATTTGATCTGATCTCCCCGGAATGTATTTCCTCTGCGGTGGTCATGCTGATCGTTTCGACCATGACCGGCGCCCTGACAACAAGGCTGAAACAGCAGGAGAAGCTGAAAGCGGAAGCGGAAACCGAACGGATGCGGGGCAACCTTCTCCGGGCAGTATCCCATGATCTGCGTACCCCGCTGACTTCCATTTACGGCTCCTGCTCTGCTATCATCGAGAATTTTGACAGCATCCCTCGGGAAAAGCAGATGAAGTTGCTGAAAGAGATGCAGGCCGACTCTCAGTGGCTGAACCGCATGGTAGAAAATCTGTTGTCTGTCACCCGGGTAGACGCAGGATCTGTTCGACTGTCCAAACACAGTGTCGTGTTGGAAGAATTGATCGATGCGCTGTTGGTGAAGTTCCATAAGCACTACCCGGATAAAAC
>JAXJVC010000065.1:0-1576 GCA_036308745.1 Oscillospiraceae bacterium
CCGCTGCGGCGGATCTCCGCCAGCACATCCCGAAGCCGTTCCTCAAATTCGCCCCGATATTTGGTCCCCGCCACCAGGTTTGCCATGTTCAGACTGATAAGCCGTTTGTCCTTCAGCTGGGGTGGCACGCTGCCCACCGCCATTCGCTGGGCAAGGCCCTCGGCAATGGCCGTCTTGCCCACCCCCGGCTCTCCCACCAGGGCCGGATTGTTCTTGTTTTTTCGGCACAAAATGCCGATGACCGTATCAATTTCCCGGTCCCGGCCGATGACCGGGTCCATGCCGGATGCCTTCTGAACAAGGTCTTCGCTGAACTGATCCAAAAGTTTCGTAGTGACCGCCTCCTTTTTTCTTCTGACAGGAGCTGTATTCTCCCACCGCATATACTCCACCGTCTGGGTAAACAAACCGTCGGCGCTGACACCGCTGAGTTTCAGCAGTTCTCCCGCCGCGGAGGACCCCCGCCGGGTCAGGGACAGCAAAACGTGCAGGGGCTGAATCTCCCGGCAGCTCTGCTCCTTTGCCTCCTGGACTGCCCCCCGGAGGATCCCCCGGACATTCCGGGTAAGCCCCTGGGGCAGGGGCAGGTCCGGGGTCCCCGCCCCGTAAAGAAGCTGGGTCATAGCCGATGTCAGTCCCGGGTCTACACCCTGGGCCCGGAGAAGCTGCCCCGCCCCGCCGGGCAGTTCCGCCAGGGCGATCAGCAGATGGGCTGAGCCCACATAGCTGTGGCCCAAGCTCCTGGCCTTCTGCCCCGCCCGTTGGATCAGGTCGGCCGTAAGCGCATGATAACGCACCGTATCCCTCCTAAGTTAGCCTAAGGTAACGCAAAAAGTACGCCCTTTTCCGAAAAATTCTCGCCATGTGCCAATTAAAATATTCAAATCTTTTTGAAAAAAGGAATTGCATTTTCCCAAATCCATGCTACAATGAAGGTACGTTACTACATAACGTGAAACACATACAAGAATTATGGAGGTAAAACCATGGCTTACATCATTACTGACGCTTGTGTCAAGTGCGGCTCCTGCGCCGACCAGTGCCCCGTCGAGGCTATTTCCGAGGGCGAGGACAAGTACGTCATCGACGCTGATGTCTGCGTTTCCTGCGGCTCCTGCGCTGATCAGTGCCCCACCGAGGCTATCGAGGAAGGCTAATTCTTCTATAGACCATGATTTGGCCTGCGCAAGCAATTGCGCAGGCCGATTTTCTACATTGGAGGAACCATGGAACGTTTACCCAACGGCTTTACTTTGGAACTGGCGGAAGGCTGCTTCCCGCTGAGCACCGATTCCATGGTGCTGGCCCATTTCGCCTCCCTTCCCCGAAAGGCCCATGTGCTGGACCTGGGCTCCGGCTGCGGCACACTGGGACTGCTCCTGTGCGCCAAGGATCCAAACTGCACCGTCACTGGTGTAGAGCTGGACGAAACCGCCCACAATGCCGCTCTGGAAAACATCCGCCGCAATGCGCTGGGCATACGTTTGGAAAGTATATGCGCCGACCTGCGGCAGGTTCCCACGCTTTTTGCCCCGGGCAACTTTTCCTGCTGTATCTCCAATCCCCCCTATTTTTC
>JAXJVC010000066.1:0-1906 GCA_036308745.1 Oscillospiraceae bacterium
GTCCAAGGCCGGACGGCGGCTGGTAAGCCCCGATGTGGCCCTGCCCCTGTTCGACTGGGATACCCCCGTGGCCCGAATCGCCTTCAACGGCAATGCCTCTGCCGATCCCATCATCGCTTCCGTTGCCATGGAGCTGGGGGTAAAGGTCAGCATTCTGGGTGCAGCCACCCGAAATGTGGACGGCAAGGCTTTCGGCACCATGCTCATCAGTCTGCCGGCGGATGAGAAGAAGCAGACCGTGCTGGACTACTTAAACAGCTTCGACGGCGTTACCGCAAAGGAGATCTGAATATGGAACAATTGATTTCTCTTTTAGAATCCTGGGGCTTTACCAAGGTGTCGGACCAGCTGGAATATCTGCTGAACCCGGCGAATATCCCCTTTGCCATTTGGGAGACCCTGTACGCCCCTTTGCTGGCGGCGGTATTTGCCTATGTTATCGGCTTGCCCCTGGGCATCCTGCTGGTGACCGGTGAAGAGGGCGGTATCCGTCCCATGCCCAAGGGTGTCATGCAGGTGCTCAATACCGTGATCAACCTGCTGCGGTCCATTCCCTTCCTGATCCTGATGGTGCTGGTGTTCCCCCTGAGCCGCCTGATTCTGGGTACCGCCATCGGTACCACAGCCACCATCGTGCCCCTGACGGTGGCGGCGGCCCCCTATGTGGCCCGTCTGGTGGAGGCCAGTCTCCGGGAGATCGACCGGGGTGTCCTGGAAGCCGCCCAGTCCATGGGCTGCTCCACCTGGCAGATCATCACCAAGGTCATGCTGCCCGAGTGTAAGCCCAGCCTGATCAACGGCGCCACCAACGCCTCCATCACCATTCTGGGTTACGGTGCCATGGCAGGCTCCATTGGCGGCGGCGGTCTGGGCGCCATCGCCCTGATGCGGGGCTACGGCCGGAACCAGACCATTGTGCTGTATGTGGCTGTTATCATTCTGGTCATTCTGGTCCAGATCATCCAATCCGTCGGTACGCGCCTGTGCATCAAAACGGACAAGCGCATTACCCATAAATAATTCAAAAGGAGAGTATGTAACATGAAAAAGATCATTGCAATCGTTCTGGCCCTGACCCTGGCCCTGTCTCTGGCTGCCTGCGGCGCCAAGGCTGACGACAAGACCATCAAGGTGGGTGCTACCCCCGCTCCCCACGCCGAGATCCTGGAAGTGGTTCAGGAACTGCTGGCCGCTGAAGGCTACACCCTGGAGATCGTGGAATTTGACGACTATGTGCTGCCCAACACTGCCCTGAATGACGGGGAACTGGATGCCAACTACTTCCAGCACATCACCTACATGAATAACTTTAACGAAGAATATGGCATCAACATGGTCAGCGCCGCCGGTATCCACTACGAGCCTTTCGGCATCTATGCAGGCAAGTGCGCAACCCTGGCTGACCTGCCTGACGGCGCCAAGATCGGCGTGCCCAACGACGCTACCAACGAAGCCCGGGCACTGCTGCTGCTGGAGCAGGAAGGCCTGATCAAGCTGGAAGAGGGCGTGGGCCTGGCTGCCACCAAGGACTCTATCGTGGAGAATCCCCGGGGCTTTGAGATTGTGGAGACCAAGGCTGAGCTGCTCACCGCAACTCTGGAAGATGTGGATATCGCTGTCATCAACGGCAACTACGCCATTGATGCCGGTCTGAAGGTTTCCGAGGCTCTGGCTGTGGAAGCTGCCGACGGTACCGCCGCGGAAGCCTATGTCAATGTCATCACTGTCATGGCAGGCAACGAGAACAGCGAAAAGATCCAGGCTCTGATCAACGCCCTGAAGAGTGAGAAGGTCAAGGCCTTCATCGAGGAGACCTACGAAGGCGCTGTTGTGCCTCTGTTCTAAGGAATAAGGAAAGCAAAGGAGGCGCGAGCCTCCTTTGTTTTTATGGGGAGATGAATTATCA
>JAXJVC010000067.1:0-2103 GCA_036308745.1 Oscillospiraceae bacterium
AGCTGTCGCCGCAGACGGAGCAGGTATAAGTGGTCAGACCCTCCTTTGCACAGGTGGGCTCCTGAACTTCGGTAGTGTAGGTGTGGTCCACGGTGGGGACGGGCTTGGTGTAGGTGTAGCCGCAGTTTGTGCAGGTAAAGGTCTTTGTGCCTTCCTTGTCACAGGTGGGCTGGGTGGTCACCTGCCCGTCGTCATAGGTGTGGCGTTTGCAGGAATCGCTGGAGATGGGAGCGTAGTTCTCTTCCGCCATGGGGTAGGAGGCATGGAAGCTCTTGGTGTCGTATTCGGCATCCCGGGTGTGGTTGGGGAAGTTTTTCTCGCAGCGCAGGAAATAGTTGTAGGCTGTTGCCCCGGCATCCCAGGTGGCGTCCATGTTGTAATACAGGTCCTTCAGCTCGATGATGTTCCAGCCGTGGGCATCTCCATAGCCATCGCCGGAGATGAGGCGGCAGTCCACATCCAGCTCCAGAGCCAGCCGGTACAGCAGGAGGGCGTAACCCTGACAGACAGCGGTGCCGTTCTGCAGGGCGGCATAGGCAGTGTGTTTCAGCTTATAGGATGTATCTTCCAGATTGTCATGGTCATAAACCACGTGCTCGCAGATATAGTCGTAGATCGTCTTGATCTTCAGATAATCCGGGGCATCGTAGACATCCAGGGATTCCAGCAGCTTTTCCACTGCGGCATCCAATTCTTTCTCCTGATCTTTGGTGGTGTAATAGGTGAGACTGAAATTCAGTATCCACTGGAACACGGTTGTGCCGTCCACTGTGGTAGATGCGGCGCTGCCCTCATACCGCCAGCCGGCGTACTGCCATTTTATATAGTCACCCTCGGTGGGAACGCCGGTATGCTCCATGGCTTCCACAACGATTGCCTGGATCTGACCCTTAAAGTCTGCTTCCGTATACTCCTTGCTCAGCTCGGGGGTCTGGAAATAGATGGTGACGGTATCGGCACGCTGCTTCATGGCTTCCCGCAGGGTCACGGCGGCTTCTTCAATGGTGGTCACGTATTCCGGGTCTTCGGCCTGACCATCCGGGTCTGCACCCAGGGTAGGGGGGGAGTGAAGCAGGTCGGATTCGGAAATCACATCCGCATAGAGGGGATTGATCTGGAAATCAGAAACGGTATATACCACGTTCTCCGCGGCATTGGCCTGCAGGACCAGTCCACCGGGGAGAAGCAGACAGGCGACCATTGCCAGGATCAGGACAAATGCTGCCGATTTTTGTAGAAATTTCATATGTACATTGCCTCCTTATGTATGTGTAGCTTATTCCGTCATTGTAAAGGAAAACGGAAAGATTTGCAAGGGCTAGCTTGTGGAAGAGCCATCCTTTTTTGGGCAGGAATACATCAATTTCAAAAATCCGACAAAATTTCCTGTGGCTCCCTGGCAAGTTCATGGTAAAATTGTTTATAAAATGTAAAATCGCCCTTGACTATAGAGGGGCTTTCGTGGTATTCTTTACTAGGTACATAATCCCAAAATATTTATATGTATCCAGCGGGGTTCCGTAGGAATTTCGGGCCACGCGGCAACCGCAGTCCGGTTGGGCGGACAGCGGACATTTTTCTTGCCGTCTGGCAATGCGTAGCAGCCGGCAGAAAGGGGAATGCCACGGCTTACCCAGATCCCACGCTACGCAACGAACTATGAAAGGAAGACTGAAGAATGAAAAAGACAGCAAAACGCTTCTTGAGCATGCTGCTGGTTCTGACTATGGTCGCCGGCCTGCTGGTATTCCCTGCCGCAGCCACCGAGACTGAGGAACCTGCAGAAGCAGTCGAAACTGCGGCCGAGACCACGCCCGCAGTGGAAGAAGCTGATGTACGTGTGGAAGGTACGTTCTTTGCACCCGTGCTTTTTGGTGACGGTGAGGTCGTCATTGATGAGGAAGACCCCGCCATCATCGCCATGGAGGACAGCCTTGAGAATGTCAAGGTCCTGGGCGCAGAGGGCAACCCTGTTCCTCTGACTGAAGAAGAAAAGCAGACCCTGCTGGGCCTGTATCAGCAGTATATGAAGCACTGGGCAGAGAATGCTCACCTGCTGGGTGTCCAGACCCCCTTCTTCCTGTCCTACAATGATGGGGATGA
>JAXJVC010000068.1:0-3552 GCA_036308745.1 Oscillospiraceae bacterium
ATGCGGGTGCTGTCGAAAAAAATCAGCGAAAAAAGATTGATTTTTTTTGAACAGGGTAGTATACTGTCTGTAAATGGAGTAAAAGGGTAGTATAGTGGAGTAAAAGGGAATGGAGGTGAGCCCATGATCGGAAAATACAGCGCCAAGCTGGATGAGAAGAACCGTCTTTTTGTCCCTTCCAAGCTGCGGGGGGAACTGGGAGAGAACTTCTATGTCACCCTGGGCGTGAACTGCGGTCACCGGTGCCTCACCATCTACACCGCTGCCGAGTGGCAGACCCTTTCCGATAACTATAACGCCCTGAGCATTTCCCAGCGGGCCGGTGCTACCAGCCTGATTTTTATGAATGCCGCCGAGTGCAGCCCCGACAAGCAGTTCCGCTTTGCCCTGACCCCATTTCTGCTGAATTACGCAGGAATTGACCGGGAGGTTATGATCGTGGGCCGGGCGGGTCAGGCGGAAATCTGGGATGCAAAGGAATTTGCGGCCTTTGAGGCGGAGAACCTGACACCTGAAAAACTGCTGGCATCTCTGGAGGCAATTGGTCTATGAGTGAATTTTATCATGTATCCGTGCTTCTGGAGGAGTGCATCGAAGGGCTGAACATCAAGCCCGACGGCATCTATGTAGACGGCACCCTGGGCGGCGCGGGACACTCCAGCCGCATTGCGGCAAAGCTCACTACCGGACGGCTCATCGGCATCGACCGGGATCCCATCGCTTTGAAGGCGGCGGGGGAGCGGCTGGCACCCTATGCTGACCGGGTGACCCTGGTGCATTCCAATTTCTGCGAAATGGCAAACGCACTTCGGGAACTGAATATCGACGGCGTGGACGGCATCCTGCTGGATCTGGGCGTTTCTTCTCCCCAGCTGGATGACGGGGAGCGGGGCTTCTCCTATATGGTGGATGCTCCCCTGGATATGCGCATGAACAATGGAGATATCCTGAACGCCGATACGGTGGTAAATACCTGGTCCTATGAAGAACTGAAAAAGATCCTTTATGAGTACGGCGAGGAGCGTTATGCGCCCCAGATCGCTTCGGCTATTTGCCGCCGCCGGGAAGCGGCACCCATCCGCTCCACTCTGGAGCTGGTGGATGTGATCCGCTCTGCCATGCCCCCCGCAGCCCTGCGGGAAAAGCAGCATCCGGCAAAGCGCAGCTTCCAGGCCATCCGCATCGCCGTTAACGATGAATTGAACTCCGTAGCCAAGGCTATGGACGCTGCCGTTCCTCTGCTGAATCCCGGCGGACGGCTGGCGGTGATCACCTTCCATTCCCTGGAGGACCGGATCGTCAAGACCGCCATGGCAGGAGCCGCCAAGGGCTGCACCTGCCCGCCCAACTTCCCGGTGTGTGTATGCGGGAAGAAGCCTCAGGTGAAGCTCATCAGCCGAAAGCCCATCGTTTCCGGTGATGAGGAACTGGAGCGCAACCCCAGAGCCCGCAGTGCCAAGCTGCGGATCTGCGAGAAAATTTAGTACGCCCGAAAGGGGAGAAAACAATGGTTCGCAAACCTGACATCCAATATGTGGGTCAGTTCTATGTCTACGGCAGCGAAGCGAAGCAGCTTGCGCAGCAAACTGAAAAGAAGAAGGCCAGGACCAGACTCCCCCTGGAACGGCTGCAGAACATTCAGAAGGTCTATGTGGATCCTGTGGCCCTGGTGGGCATGGTGGTGGCAGTGGTGCTGCTGGTGACCATGGTCCTGGGTGTGGTCCGGATCGAAAGCGCATGGGATGAATATGAGCGAATGTCTGAGTACGTTCACGATGTCCGGCGGGAAAACGCGGAGCTGACCCATACCTACCGCATGGGCTACAACCTGGAAGAGATCGAAGCCAAGGCTCTGGCCCTGGGCCTGGTGCCTGCGTCGGAACTGGAGGTTATGGAGATTTCTGTAACCGTTCCTCAGCCGGAGCCTCAGCCCAATGCCCTCCAGCAGGCCTGGGCGGATCTGGTGTGGTTTATGGAAGGACTGTTTGCATAACCCATAGACTTCCCCATACAATTGAGATAGCAGCTGCAATGGGCGGCGAGGGATTCCCTTGCTGCCCATTCTTGGCTTATCGCAATTTTGAGGGGGCTTGCGCATGGGGCGGAAACGGGAATATAACAGGCTGCGGCTGGACAGCGGTCAGCACAAGCGGATCGGGCTCGCGGCGGTGGTGCTGGGACTGCTGGCTTTTGTGCCGGTGGGAGTGCGGCTGTACAGCCTGATGGTGGCCGATTATGATTATTACGCCGGTCTTGCCTTGCGGAACCAGACCCGCACTACCAGGGTGGAGGCGGACCGGGGAGATATCTTCGACCGGAATATGAACCTGCTGGCGACTTCTGTCAGCGTAGAGAATGTGTACTTAGACCCCCATGAGCTGAAACAGTCCAAGGCGGATATTGACCTGATCGCCAGGACGCTGGGGGAGATCCTGGACAAGGATCCTGGCTGGATCGCGGAGCAGGCGGGAGATTTCAAACAGCGCTATAAGCAGATCGGCACCCGCATTGACGAAGAAACTGCTGCCGTGATCCGTAGCTTTATCAATGAGAATGGTATCTCCGGCATCCATCTGGAGCCGACCTCCCAGCGCACCTATCCCTTTGGCAGTCTGGCGGCCCAGGTCATTGGCTTTACCAATGCCTCCAACGATGGTTCTGAGGGGGTGGAAGCAGCTTATAACAGCTTCCTCTCCGGCAGCACGGGAAAGGTGATCACTACCAAGGGCAACAACGAAATGGATATGCCCTTTTCCTATGAAAATTACGTTGCTTCCCGGCAGGGGGACAGCGTGATATTGACCCTGGATGCAACTATCCAGGCCTGTCTTGAAAAGCAGATGGAAGCAGCCATCGACCGCTATGCGGTACAGAACGGGGCCTTTGGCCTGGTGATGAACTGCAAGACCGGGGAAATCCTGGCTATGGCTACCCTGGGAAGCTATGATCCCAACAACTATCTGGAACTTGCCGACCCGGATGCCACGGCGGAAGTGGAGGAATTGAAGCAGCGTTATCTTTCCCAGCCTGAGGGCAGTGATGCCTATGCTTCGGGGAAGAAAACCTATGCAGACGCGCTTTCCGCTGCCCGGTTGAAGCAGTGGCGAAACCGGGTCCTGTCTGACGGCTATGAGCCTGGTTCTACGTTTAAGGTCCTTACCATGGCGGCAGCTCTGGACTGCGGAGCCATCGATCTGAACACCGGCTTTCATTGCTCCGGCGCGGAGCAGATCCCCGGGCGGTCCCAGCTTCTGCACTGCTGGCGCTCCACAGGACATGGCGCGGAGCAGACTCCCCAGGCACTGCAAAACTCCTGCAACATCGCTTTTGCCCACATCGCCCTGAAATTGGGGGGCGAACGGTTTTATGAATACATTGAAAAATTCGGTGTCCTGGAAAAGACGGGGATCGATCTGGCAGGAGAGAGCAAAGGCGTATTCTTTGACAAAGCTCTGGTGACCAATACGGACAAGTGGGGTACGGCTTCCCTGACCTCCGGCTCCTTTGGTCAGACCTTCAAGATCACCCCTTTGCAGCTGGTCCGGGCTATTG
>JAXJVC010000069.1:0-2455 GCA_036308745.1 Oscillospiraceae bacterium
ATATAGCTGCATAGTCTCGCCTCCTTTGTGTCAAGGATAGCATATGCCCCCGCTTTTTGCAAGAAAAACCGCTCGCAACCGGTGTGGGGATGCGGCGGCAGTTATCTATGTGACCTGCGATGCCAACTTTGGTGAGATCCAAAGTAAATATGTGTGATCCCTCTGCGAATAAAGTCCGCCGAAAGTCTGGTTTCGGCGGACTTTTACACGTTATGGTAAGTGATTATGGAAACCAAATGGGGTTTTCGACAGGATTCGGTTTTTTTTTGATTTCTTCCGAATCGGCTTGCTTTTTTTTACGAACAATGCTAGAATACTATTGACTATACCGTAAAGGCAGGGATTTGTATGGCGAAGAATGATTTCGACATCGATTTCGATTTTGAAAAAGAATACGGCTTCGATCCTAAGGCCGTTTTAGATTCCGATGAGGAGCAGATGGATTTCTCCCAGCTGGAAAAGGAACTGGGGATTGACCTGAACCAGGTTTCCGGGGAAGAGGATGACTTTGCGGATTTTGATTTCAGCACCCTTGATCTGGGCGACGAACCCGCCTCGACCGTCGAGGACGATCAGGTATTCACTGAGGCGGAGCCTGTGGCCTTTGCTGACTTTGACCTGGACGAGGAAGATGATGAGGCCTTAGGGGAAGAGCCTGAGGAAGAGGAGCTGGACCCTGAGGACGACCTGGACTTCGGCGATATTTTTGAAGACGAGGATGACGACCTCTTTGACGAGGAGGAGGACCTGGCTGCGGACTTTACCCGCAGAGCTGATTTCTTCAACCGGCAGGAACCCCGGTATGTTCCCGAGGAAGTGATCCGGGAAGAGGTGGCTGAGGAGCCTGCCTACGAAGAGCCTGTCTATGAAGAGCCTGCTTACGAGGGACCCACTTACGATGCGCCTGCTTATGACGCGGACGAGGAAGAGGATATGGATCCCGAGGATGAAGATTTCGAGGATGATGATGCACAGGAGCGTCCTGCCCGCCGCAGAGATCCTTCCAGACAGAGAACACCCCGTGAGCCTGTCAAGCTGACAGTGCCTCCCGTGCTGATGAAGCTGTATACCCTGTACTTCCCGCCCAAGGAGGCTTTTGAACCCAAGGCAGATCCCAATAATCCCCGGCGCCGCCGCAGAAAGTCCAAGCTGCAGATCTTTAAGGAGGCTTACCTCCCTGCAATCCTGGCCTGCCTGTCTCTGGTGCTGGTGCTGGCGTTCATTGTGGGTGCCATCGGCAATGCCTTTGCCCGGAAGGAAAAGAAGGATCAGCTTGCACAGCAGGAGTCCATTGCTGCGGCTGAGTCCCAGGTCCAGGCCCAGGTCCAGGCCCAGACCATCCTGGAGGATGCAAAGCGCATGGCTGCCGGCTATGATTATCAGGGCGCCATCGACCTGTTGGATACCTATACCGGCGAAGCCACTGAGGAGATCAACAAGCTGAAGTCCGACTATCTGACAGCCAAGAGCCAGCTGGTGGAGCACAAGGATCCCACCCTGATTCCCAACCTGTCCTTCCACGTGCTGATCGCGGATCCCGCCCGGGCATTCCCGGACGAGACCTACGGCGGCCAGTATAACCGCAACTTTGTTACCATTGAGGAGTTCTCCAAGATTCTGGAGCAGCTCTACAAGAATAACTATGTTCTGGTGGACTATGACAGCTTTGTGGCAAGAAGCGCCGGCCTGGAGGGCAATGAGAGCTTCTTCTCTGATTCTATCTGGCTGCCTGCGGGCAAGAAGCCTGTGATGATCACCGAGACCATGGTCAACTACTATAGCTACATGACCGACAGCAACGGTGACGGCATGGCCGATGCCGGTGCCGACGGCTTTGCCAGCCGGCTGGTAGTCGCCAACGGTGAGATCAAGGCGGAGTATATCGATGTCGGCGGTCAGACTCAGGTGGGCGATTACGACCTGGTTCCCATCCTGGAGACCTTTATCAAGGCCCATCCCGACTTTGTCTACAAGGGCGCCCGGGCAACCCTGGCGGTTTCCGGTTATGACGGCGTGTTCGGCTACCGCGTGAATACCTCTGTGGTATCCACCAAGGGTAATGAATATTATGAGCAGCAGGTCAACGGCGCCAAGGAAGTGGTGGCAGCCCTGAAGAATAAGGGCTACAACATCGCTTGCTACACCTTCGAGGATATTGCTTACGGCGGCAAGAGTGCCACCCAGATCAAGGCCGACATGGAGCAGTGGGTCAATCAGATTACTCCTGTCCTGGGCAATGTAGATACCCTGGTCTTTGCCAAGACCAGCGACATCCAGGACTACAGTGGTACGGTATTTGATATGCTGTATGACTACGGTTTCCGCATCTTCGTGAAGAATGCGGATACCCCCTACACCGAGGTCAACACCACCTATGTCCGCCAGTCCCGTTTGATGGTCACCGGCAATGCCCTGGCATGGAAGTCCGACAAGTTCGCTTCCCTGTTTGATTCCA
>JAXJVC010000070.1:0-2819 GCA_036308745.1 Oscillospiraceae bacterium
AAAATGTTGCACCGGAGCAGATCGAAAACCTGCTGCTGGACCATCAGCTGGTGGAGGAATGTCTGGTGTACGGCGATGACCATCTGATCGCCGCAGAGATTTATCCCAATTCCAAGTATGTGACCGTGAACGGCATTTCCGATGTGCAGAAGGCTGTGGAAGAGGTCATTCAGAGTGTGAATGAAACGCTGCCTTCCTACAAGAGAATCGCCAAGCATCTGATTCGTACTGCTCCCTTCAAGAAAACAGGCTCCAACAAGATCATCCGCAGCCAACGGGCTTCCCGGGATATGATTTTGAATCAGGAAGTCATCTCCAGACGGATGCCGGAAAACGAAACTCAGCAGATGATCTATGACTGCGTGGCGCAGATTCTCGGACATCAGGACTTCGGTATCGATTCCGATATTTTCGCCGCCGGACTGGATTCCATGGGCTGCATCATGCTCCTGAGTTCCTTCTCCGAGGACCTGAAATTCACTCTGGAGCTGGATGAGTTCATGGCGATCCCCACAGTTGAGAAGCTGGCCAAGCGGTTCACCGAAACATCCCATTGGGATGAGGTTGACCACTCCATCCGCCCGGTATACGGAATGAGCGGTGTGCAGATGTCCTTCGCCTATGTGATGCGGGGCAATACCACTTCCAACATTCCCTTCCTGTTCAAGCTGGATCCCAGCGTGGATCTGGATCGGATGAAGAAGGCCATTGAAGGCCTGTTCCCCATCCACCCCATTCTTAACGATGTGGTGCAGATGTTCCAGGATAAGGGCTACGCCAATTTCCGTGACGACAACCGCCCGGTCAACATTCCCATCATCGACAAAGCGCCGGAGGAATGGGAAGAAACCGTGAAGGGCCTGATCCGCCCGTATCTGTACACGCCGGGTGAGCCGTTGTATCACATTGAGCTGTACCGGGTGGGCGATGACAAGTACCTGTTCTTCGATGTGGCACACATCATCAGCGACGGCATGACCGCCAGCATTCTGCTGGAGGATATGAACCGACTGTATGAGGGCGAGACTCTGGAGCCGGAGACCTATACTTATTACGACTTCCTCATCGATCATGAACACCGCATGAAGATGGGTCTGCATATCCCCAACATCGTCTACTACTGCAAGCTGATGGGAGATAAGCGTATTACCCGCAGCATTCTGAACAGACCCGGCAAGCTGGATCTGTCCACCCATGTCAACGCCGCACTGCACGGCCGTTTCCGGAATGTGGACGAAGAAAGTGTTCTGGCTTTCTGCCGTGCCAACAACATCTCGGAAAATGTGTTCTTCCTGACGGCCTTCAACTATCTTGTCAGCATTTATTCCGACAGCAGCGACACCATTTCCTCCAGCGTTCACAACGGTCGTATTGACAGCCGCTGGGGTCGGATCGCCGGCTGCCTGTTCGCCGCCTACGGCTTCCGCAGAAAATTCGACGAATCGGAAACCATGGTGGATGCGGTGCGGGCCTCCGGACGGCAGATTCTGGAAACCATGCGCTGCTACCTGAAGAACCCCCACCCCGACGAAATGTTCTTCCAGTATCAGGGTAAGCTGCTGGAGCACGATTGCCTTGGCGGCGCACCGGCGCAAAGTATTCCTCTGCAGCTGGACTCTCTGCCCTTCCATCTGATGGTGATGAACAGCAAGGGCGGCTACCGCTACGAGCTGCGGTTCTGGGAGAACCGCTTCGATGGCCGGATGCTCCAGATGTTCCTGGATGCTTTGGATGCCATTCTGGAGGCAATGCTGACCGCATCCAAGCTGTCGCAGCTGCATGATGCCCTGCCCAAGACCCTGTTCCCCGCAGCCGGCTCTCCCGAGATCCGTGACCGCTACGGCAGACTGCAGCCCATTGGCGCCTGGGGTACTCTGACACAGAACGGCGTGGACAGAACCGCCCGTATCCTGCTGGACGGCACCGTGGATTATCTGGAAACCAGCGGCAGAGGCATTATGGTGGAGAATATGTTCGGACGGAACTTCCCCAATCTGCATCAGATCGAGGAGGTTCTCCGGGAATATCCCGGTGTGGATGATGCCCAGGCCTTCAGCTGCTACTGGCAGGATAACACCATTGCCCTGTGCGCTGATGTGAGCACCCAAGCGGAACTGGACCGGGAAGCTCTGAGTGCTTATCTGGCTCAGAAGCTGGAAAAGGGAATGGTCCCCCAATATTTGTTCAAAAATTCAACAATCTGGAAATAAATAAGTGAGGTAAAAGAATATGAAAGCGAACAAGAAAAAAGAAGTGCTGATCCTGCTGCCCATTTACGCATGGGTTATGATCGTCACCATCACCGGATACCTGCTGAACATCCATAACAGCTGGATCTACGGTATCATGATCCCCATTTTCTTCATCATGGGCGGCGAGATCAACACGAAGATCAAGACCGTTGTCGGCGGCGCCGTAACCGGCCTGATCGTTTCTTACCTGCTGTGCATCGGCGTTACACTGCTGTCCGGCATCATCGGCCCCACCTTCGGCTGGATCATCCCCGTTTCCCTGGCCGTGGCTGCCCTGATGCTTCTGCGTCCCTTCTTCCCCTATGTCTGCAACAATGTAGCCTTCCTTTACATGGTCGTAGCCACCAGAGATTCCGCTGCTTTCTTTGAGGAGTTCTGGTCTTTGATGATTTACTTCGTGGTCGGCGGCCTGATTTATCTGGGCGGCATCCTGCTGATCATCAAGGGTCTGCAGAAGCTCGCTGCAAAGAAGGCTGCTGCCTGACGGAACAAAGTCTGCAAGGCCCTGATATCATTTCCCTGCTTCGGGATGAAGTTAGCAGCTATACCTCTGCCCCTTTTAATGTC
>JAXJVC010000071.1:0-4037 GCA_036308745.1 Oscillospiraceae bacterium
GAGCACGGGGCTTTCTGGTCAGGTACTCGGTGATACCCAGGACCTCGGCGGCGTTGGTAACTCTCTCGTAGACCTCGTCCTGAGGAACCTTCTTCAGGCGCAGGCTGAAGGCCATGTTCTCAAAAACAGTCAGGTGGGGATACAGCGCATAGTTCTGGAAAACCATGGCGATATCACGGTCACGGGGCTGCAGGTCGTTGACCACAACACCGTCGATCTCAACAGTACCAGCGGAAATATCTTCCAGACCTGCGATCATACGCAGGGTGGTGGACTTACCACAACCGGAGGGGCCGACGAAAACGATAAATTCCTTATCAGCAATATCCAGGTTGAAGTCCTGAACGGCTACGGTATCCTTGCCGTAGATCTTCTTAACATTCGTTAACTTAACACTTGCCATATTTATCCCTCTCCTTATCCCTTGACTGCGCCGCCGGTGACACCTTCAACATAGTACTTCTGCAAGCACAGGAAGATGGTCGTAACGGGTACTGCGACAACAACGCCCGCAGCACAGAACATGGTGTAGTTTGTGTTTACCATAGTCTTGGAAAGCCATTCGTACATACCGACGGCAACGCTCATACCAGCGCTGTTCTCGTGGATGATGTAGCTTGCCAGCATAAAGTCGCCCCAGGGAGCCATGAAACCCATCAGGATGGTATAGATGACGATGGATCCGGACAGAGGCATGATGACCTTGTAGAAAACCTGCAAACGGGTAGCACCGTCCACACGGGCTGCCTCGTCCAGGGTGGTGGGGATGGTATCAAAGAAGCCCTTGGAGATGTAGTAGCCCATACCGGAGCTGGCGCAGTAGACAATGATCAGTCCCACAGGTGCCATTTCCATGGTCAGGCCCAGATCGGAGAAGACCTTGTAGATCAGGATCATGGTCAGGAAGCCGGGGAACATACCCAGGATCAGCATGATGTTCATCAGGGTCTTTCTACCCTTAAAGCGCAGTCTGGAGAGGGTATAACTCATAGACAGCACAAAGAAGGTCTGGAAAACAGCGGTAGCGACACCCATGATAGCGGTATTGGTAAACCACTTCAGGAAGTCGGTTTCGTTAAAAAGACGGATGTAGTTGTCGAAGCCAAACTTTCCGGGCCAGAACTCACCGTCCATGGCTCTGGTATTGACCTTAAAGGATTCCAGCACAATGCCCGCAAAGGGGAACAGCCAGATAACGGTGATCAGGATCAGAACGATGTAGGCTGCTGTGTTGCCCAGACGTCTGCTTGCGCGGGCACCCAGGGCGGATTTCTGCAATTTGTTTTTGGTAGTCTGTGCCATTATTTGAAATCCTCCTCGTTCTTAGTAGACGGGATCACGTTGTAAACGATCAGGGACAGCACTGCGCAGACCACGAAGATCAAAATACCAATGACAGATGCCAGATAATACTTGGATTCCGCACTGCCCAGAGCCATCTTATACAGCCAGGTGATCAGCAGGTCTGTATGGCCCACGGATGCGCCGCCGGCTGCGCCGATCTCCGTATTGAGCGGGTTGCCGCCGGTCAGCAGGTAGATGACGTTAAAGTTGTTCAGGTTGCCAACGAAGCTGGTCAGCAGAGAAGGACCGGTGACGAACAGCATGTAGGGCAGGGTAATCTTGGTGTACTGCTGCCATGCATTGGCGCCGTCCACGCGGGAGGATTCATACAGGTCAGCGGGGATATTCATCAGAATACCGGTTGCCTGCAGCATAACGTAGGGAATACCGACCCAAATGTTGACAACGATCAGCAGGATCTTTGCGGTGGTGGGATTATCCCACAGGGAGCGCTGGTTTGCTGCCAGCATGGACTCGGGGATCCAGCCCCACTCCAGCAGAGCCTCACCGATGATACCGGAGGAATCAAACAGCTTGGAGACATACAGCAGAGAAACGAACTGAGGGATCGCGATGGTCATGACCAGCACGGTTCTCCAGAACTTCTTGAAGTTGATACCCTTCTTGTTGATCAGAATGGCAACGAACATACCCAGGAAGTAGTTGGAGAAGGTGGCAAAGAAGGACCACATCAGGGTCCAGGACAGGATCTCACCGAAGGCCAGACCCAGGCCGCCCTTGCCGAAGTTAAACAGCTCGTTAAAGTTTTCCAGACCCACCCAGCTGAACAGGTTGGAGTAACCGTCATGGGCAGCGTCATAGCTGGTGAAGGCCACCAGGACCATGTAAATGATGGGCAGAACTGTGAACACCAGAATACCGGTGATGGGCAGAGCCAGCATGGTCTTGTGGAACTGGTCGTCCAGCAGGGAGCGGAGGTCGTCCTTACCGCTCTTGATCTTCTTGCCCTTTGCGGTGATGTCCATGCAGATGCGGCACTGACCGACCTGCATTCTCCAGGTAGCAATGAATGCAATGATGAACATGATGGTCAGCAGGCCGTAGAGCATGACCTTAACGGAGTCGTCACCGTTGACCCAGTCCTTGGTGACGATCTGCATACCGTATGCTTCGGTAACAGTCTCCTGGAAGCCGCCCTGGACAGTACCGATAGTAGCACCGGTCTGGAACCAGTTGCCCTTGGCCAGCCAGTAAATACCGCCGCTGGGAACGACCATATATGCGATGAATACTACTTCAAACAGGAGGAACAGAAGACCTCTCATGATCTGACCGTAGTAGAGATTGCCAAAGCCAAAAATAAGGAAAGAGAGCTTTACTGCCCAATTACCCTTTGTGAAGGTGGTGATGATGTCGACAAATTCCTCTTTGACAGAGATACCAAAATTCTTGAAGAAGTTCACGATCATGAAGAACAGATTCTTGAACCACACAGGAATGGCGAAGATAAACAGCTTGAGCTTATACAGGAAAGCTTCAAACTTGCTGAGTTTCAAATACTCTAAATCAGTTAATTTATTCATAGCACCAGAATATAAACCGTGTTTATACTATCCTCCTTCTCTGATAATAAAAGGCATCGTTAACCGGTATACAAGACAAGTGTCGTCCTTGTACGTAGGCTAACAATGCCTTTCGCTTGGGGAAGGGGGAGTCCAAGGACTCCCCACGTCCCGCAGTACATCATTTAATTATTCAGCAGCGATCAGAGTGACAGTGCCGGTCTCAGCGCCGTCCCAAACCAGCTGGACCTGGTACTTGCCGTCAGCCTCAACAACGATGTTAGCGCCGTTGAACTCAACGCCAAAGTTCACGTCCCAGGAAGCGCCCTGACGGACCTTGAACTCTTCGCCAGCCTTCAGCTCCAGAACGTCGGAGACGTAGGTGCCAGGCTCGACCTCGGTCATAGCAATGTCGGTATCCCAGTTGGTGCCGCAGATGTTGCCGATGACGGACCAAGCGTTCTTAGCCTCGTCGCTCACGTTCAGGACACCAGCGATGGTAGCTTCGTACTCAGCCAGAGCGGTCTTCAGATCATCCTCGGAAGCAGCGTTCTTAGCCTCAGCGCCCAGCAGCTTGGCGATATCCCACCAGGAGCCGTGGATCTGACCCTGGGGCTGGCCGTAAGCGTTCTGCTTAGCCAGAGCAGCCAGAGACTCGTTGGACTGAACAGCCTCGGAAGCCTGAGCGTTCAGGTTGGAGGGACCCCACTGGAAGGTCTCGTATCTCTTCATCTGGCACTCTTCGTTGGTCAGGTACTGAGCCAGCAGAGACAGGACAGCGCCCTTCTTGGCATCGGCCTGGGGCTTAACACCCATCAGCTTGTTGCCGGTGAAGGAACCGATGTGGTAGGAAGTGCCGTCAACCTCGAAGGAGGGCAGATCGGTAGCACCCAGGTTCTCACCGAAGTGCTCAGCAGCAGCGTTAGCGTTCCAGATACCGGTGATAACAACACCAGCGTCGGTGAAGATGTCAGCGTTGGAGTCGTAAGCGGGGGACTTAGCCAGCTTCTCCATGCCCTTCATAGCAGCCAGGCCAGCCTCGGAGTTGAAGGTGTCCTCAATGGAGGTGAACTCGCCAGCCTCGTTCATGGTCCAGTTGGAAACACAACCGGTGCCGAAGAAGAAGGAAGCGGTGTACCAAGCGTTCTCCAGAGCGTAACGGAACTTAAC
>JAXJVC010000072.1:0-3682 GCA_036308745.1 Oscillospiraceae bacterium
GGCTGTCATGACCTGGAAAGATTTTGACGACGGAACAAGTCTGATGGTGCAGGCTGGCCAAGGGGCTGTCCAGCATTTTTACGGCTCCGGAGAATTCCGGCGGGCGGAGTGAACGGCGGTCAGGACGTACTGACAGCGGTGCAGCTTTCCCTGATCACCAGACGGTGGGGGACGATCACTTTGTTCGCCGGCAGGTCCGGATGATCCAGCCGCATAAGAAGCTGCGCCGCGGCTTCCACTCCCAGGCGCTCCGCCTGCACGTCCACGGAAGTCAGCGCGGGGAGCGTGATCCGTGAGAGCAGGGAGTCATTGAAGGACACGATGGAAAGATCCTCCGGGATCCGCAGGCCTTTCGCCAGAACCTGCCGCATGGTGAGCACCGCCAGGAGGTCATCCACTGCCAGAAGCGCCGAGGGGAGTTCCGGAAGGGAAAGAAACTGACCCAGAAGCTCCTCGGTCCTTTCCTTCGTCCCGTCAGACTCCAGGATCCACTCCGGGCGTATGGGCAGAGCATGCTCCGCAAGGGCCAGAAGATATCCTGCCTTCCGGTCCGCATTGAACTGTTCCTCGGACCGGTTGCTTAAGAAGCCGATCTTTGTGTGTCCAAGCCCCGCGAGATAGGCTGCGGCTTCCCTTGCTGCGGCAATGTTGTCATTGTCAATAAAACTCTGATCCCCTTCTTCGGAGGCGGGTTTCCCGACCAGGATGAAGGGAACGCCGGAGGAGATGAGATCCTCTGTTACAGGATCATTTTTGTGGGAATAGAGCAGGATCATTCCGTCGGGAGCATTTTCTGAGAACAAGGAGCGTACAGCGGACCGCAGTTCTTCCGGAGAACTGCCGTTCACAAGGGAGACGGAGCAGGATCTCTGGTTGCAGCAGCTGCTGATCCCTTTGATCACTTCGAGAAAAAATGAATTCTCCTGCATCTTGCTCTGGACGGGAGGAAGCACGATCCCAATCCGGCGGAAAGCTGCGCCCTGAGGCACTGCGGCTCCGCCGGATATTCTTGTGTCGTGAAATGTGCCGGAGGAGACGGTCTGCTTCTGCTTCGGAGGCACATAGCCCAGTTCCATCATAGCTTTCCGGACCTTCTTCTTCGTGGCTTCGCTGATCGTCGCCTGATTTGTGATGGTGCGTGACACGGTGGAGGCGGATACGCCTGCGGCTTTTGCCACATCTCTTACGGTGACGGACATATAGAAATCCTTTCTGTAAATGCAAGTTCCGCTTTGCACGGAGCTGTTTCATAAAGATATTGTAAACCGGTCTTGGCAACAAGTCAAATGTTCCCTGGAATGAATGCATAGAAACAATGCAACAAAACAAATTATGTTGCATGAAAAAGTGCAAAAAATATATGCAAAAACCCTTGCATTACAATGCAACAAGTGCTATTATGTTTTCAGCAACAAGACAGAACAGCTTGAAATTACACTAAAAAGAGAAGAGAAATGAACAGAAAGGAGCAAGAAATGAGCAGGATGTTGATACTGTCCCCGCTGGATGGCAGGGTGATACCGCTCGAGGAAGTGCCGGATGAGGTTTTCGCGGAAAAGTTGCTGGGAGACGGCGCAGCTGTGATCCCGGAGAATGGGAACATTTACAGCCCGCTGGACGGCGAGATCATCGCCATTCCGGAGAGCCTTCACGCATACGGCATCCGGTCTGACGCAGGAATCGAAATGATCGTCCACTTTGGCCTTGAGACCGTGAACCTGAAGGGAGAAGGGTTCTCCCCGAAGGTGAAGGTGGGGGACAGAGTGAAAGCGGGTCAGCTCCTCTGCACAGCGGATATGGACTTCCTGAAGTCAAAGGGCATCAACACGGTGACGCCGGTGCTGGTGACAGGCGGGGCGGAGGAAGGAAGCCTCTCTGTAAAGACAGGAGAGATCCGCCACGGAGAAGAGATCATGACGGCGGAGATCAGCGCGGATGCGGCAGCCGCCGCGGATGGAGCAGCGCAGAAAGCGGACCCCTCGGACGCACAGCCGGCAGGCAAGGCAGCTGCGGCAGCACCCTCCGCCAAAAAGAAGTTCCCCATCGACTTTGACTTCCTGCAGAAGCTCGGCAAATCCCTCATGACCGTGATCGCGGTCATGCCCGCCGCAGGCCTGATGATCAGTCTCGGCAACATTCTGATGATGTGCTTCCCGGCAGGCTTCGGCCTTATGGCGGGCAACACCATGGCCCAGATCGGATGGGCGATCATCGGAAACCTGCACATCCTGTTTGCTGCCGCCATCGGCGGTTCCTGGGCGAAGGAGAAGGCAGGAGGCGCCTTTGCCGCAGTCATCGCTTTCTGTCTCATCAACGTCGTCACCGGCGCCATGCTGGGTGTGAGCTCGGCCATGCTGGGAGATCCGACGGCGATCACGCACACGCTGTTCGGAAAAGAGATCCTGGTAAAGGATTACTTTGTCGACATCCTGGGAAGGCCGGCACTGAACATGGGCGTGTTCGTCGGCATCATCGCCGGTTTCGTGGGCGCCAACGCATACAATAAGTATTATAACTTCCGGAAGCTTCCGGACGCGCTGTCTTTCTTTAACGGCAAGAGATTTGTTCCCCTGGTGGTGATCTTCTACTCTACGGTGACGGCGATCATCTTAAGCGTAGTGTGGCCGGTGGTCCAGGGCGGCATCAATGATTTCGGCGTGTGGATCGCGAACTCCAGCTCCACCTCCCCCATTCTTGCCCCGTTTATCTACGGCACTCTGGAGCGTCTGCTGCTCCCCTTCGGCCTGCACCACATGCTGACCATTCCCATGAACTATACCTCTTTCGGAGGCACCTACACGATCCTTACGGGAAGCAGCGCCGGGACCCAGGTGTTCGGACAGGATCCGCTGTGGCTCGCCTGGATCACGGATCTCATCAACTTTAAGAACGCGGGCGATACCGCTGCCTATACGAACCTCCTCACCACGGTGACGCCTGCCCGCTTCAAGGTTGGCCAGATGATCGGCGCCACAGGCCTTCTTCTCGGCATCGCCCTGGCGATCTACCGCCGGGTGGAGCCGGAGCACAGGGCAAAGTACAAGTCCATGATGATCTCCACTGCGGCTGCGGTCTTCCTGACCGGTGTCACGGAACCTCTGGAGTTCATGTTTATGTTCTGCGCACTGCCGCTCTACGGGGTGTACGCAGTTCTCCAGGGCTGCGCGTTCGCCATGGCCGGCATTATCCACCTCAGGCTTCATTCCTTCGGGAACCTGGAGTTCCTGACCCGCGTTCCCATGGCGCTGAAGGCAGGGCTTGCCGGGGACCTGGTAAACTTTGTGATCTGCGTGGTCGTCTTCTTTGCGATCGGTTACTTTGTGGCGTATTTCATGATCGGAAAGTTCGGCTACGCTACGCCGGGCCGTCTGGGAAACTACATGGATGACGAAGGCAAGGAAGAGGCAGGCCCCGCTGCCGGCGCGGCAGGAAACGCAGCGGGCGGGAACAGCCAGCCCGAGCGTATCATCGCCCTCCTTGGCGGACGGGAGAACATTGAATTTGTGGACGCCTGCATGACCAGGCTCCGCGTGACAGTGAAAGATATCTCCAAGGTGGCAGAGCTTCCGGCGTGGAAGGCAGAGGGCGCCATGGGCCTTGTGAAGAAAGACAACGGCATTCAGGCAATTTACGGACCCAAGGCGGACGTGCTGAAATCGGATATTAACGATATCCTGTAACA
>JAXJVC010000073.1:0-5131 GCA_036308745.1 Oscillospiraceae bacterium
CGGCGTTATCTCCAAGACCGCCATGGTCTTCGGCCAGATGAACGAACCCCCCGGAGCCCGTATGCGTGTGGGCCTTTCCGGCCTGACCATGGCAGAATACTTCCGGGATGTGAAGCATCAGGACGTGCTGCTGTTTATCGACAACATCTTCCGTTTCACCCAGGCTGGTTCTGAGGTTTCCGCTCTGCTGGGCCGTATGCCCTCTGCCGTCGGCTACCAGCCCACCCTGGCCACCGAAATGGGCGCCCTTCAGGAGCGCATCACCTCCACCAAGAATGGTTCTATCACCTCTGTTCAGGCTGTCTACGTCCCCGCCGACGACCTGACTGACCCCGCTCCCGCCACTACCTTCGCCCACCTGGACGCCACTACCGTTCTGGACCGTGGTATCGCCTCCCTGGGCATTTATCCCGCCGTGGATCCCCTGGACTCCACCTCCCGGATCCTGTCCCCCGAGGTTGTCGGCAGCGAGCATTACGAGACTGCCCGTGCTGTCCAGAGCATTCTGCAGCGCTATAAGGAGCTGCAGGACATCATTGCCATCATGGGTATGGATGAGCTGAGCGAAGAAGACAAGCTGACCGTTAACCGTGCCCGTAAGGTCCAGCGTTTCCTCAGCCAGCCCTTCCATGTCGCCGAGCAGTTCACCGGCTATCAGGGCAAGTATGTGCCTCTGAAGGAGACCATCCGGTCCTTCAAGGAGATCATCGAAGGCAAGCACGATGACATCCCTGAGTCCTATTTCCTGTACGCAGGCTCCATCGACGAGGTGGCCGCCAAGTTCCGGGGCGGTGAGACCGCATGACCCCCTTCAACCTGAAGATCGTCACTCCCGACGGCCTGATTTTTGACGGCCAGGCAGAGGAACTGATCGTCCGCACCACCTCCGGCGATGTAGCCATTCTGGCTCGCCATATCAATTATGTGGCTCCCCTTGGCATGGGCCGGGCTGTGGTGGTTTTCGGCGGGCAGCGTCGTGCCGCAGCCTGTATTGGCGGCATGCTCAGCGTTGTGGACGGCGAAGTAACTCTGGTACCCACAACCTTCGAGTGGGCCGATAAGATCGATGTAGAGCGCGCAGAAGCCTCCTACGCCCGTGCCGACAAGGTCCTTCACGACCAGAACGCTACAGACACCGATATCCGGCTGGCAGAAGCTCGCCTTCGCCGTGCTCTGATCCGCAAAAACGTGGCATCCTTCAAATAACGCAAAACGCAGCCTGCGGTCACCGCAGGCTGCATTTTTTATGGTTGATGTCTTGGCAGGTATTGTTCGTAGTAATTCGTCTCCAAGATCAGATTATTGATCCGGGTAAATTCCTGTACTTTCTCCATCATCTCTGTCTGAAATTCCTCCGATACCGGCTGAGCATCCGGGGTACGGTACAACAATTCCTCCGTAGAGGCATTGTAGGCCGCATCCTTGCAGATCCAGCTTCCGTCAGAGAACGGGACGAATCCCCGGTAGTTAGGGTCAAAGGCATCGCTGCCCATATAGGGGATCTCCGTTTCCATCCCCAGCATATTCATCACCGTGGGCAACAGGTCAGCGGTATTCAGGGTTTTATCCACCTTCATAGGCTCCATACCATAACTCCAGATAAAGCATGGTGTCTTTTCCAGCCAAATCTCATCATCCACGCCGGAGACCTCCAGCAACGTCTCGGTATCCTTAAAGCCGTAGGTATAGTGGTCGGTAATACCCACGATGACGGTATTATCCAGCTGTCCCTGGCTTTCCAGTTCCTCCAGCAGCCTGGCAAACATATCATCCACCAGTTTTGCTTTCAAGTAGGCACAGTCAAGCTCCTCATTCCCTGTCAGTCCCCGGTACTGGGGATACTGCTTCAGGCCCCAGTAGCTGAGAACCTCGTTGTATTTGTAGCTTAGATGCGCAGAGCGGGTAATGATGAAGTTGAAGAACTTTTCCTCCCGGAAAAACGCATCGTTCAGTTTCTGGTTGTCAAACAACAGCTTATCATCATAAAGCTGGTTTTTTACTTCCTTTTCATCTCCGGTAACATAGTCCGCAAAACAGACATATTCTTCGTAGCCCATGGCCAGGGAGAACACATCCCGGCTGTAGAAGCTGGGGTCGTTGTAATGAAAGGTCCTGGCGCTGTAGCCGTATTCCTCCTGGGTGGCATGGAAGGGCAGTGCCTGATAAAAATCATTGGTCACATAGTCAAAGGCATAGCCTCCGGCGCTGCTGAGGAAGGTGCCGGTATTGATGCAGAACTCTGTATTAAAGGTGCGGATACCGCCATAGGGCGGTGTGTAGAAGTTGGTAAAGGTGATCCCTTCGTCCATCAGACTTTGGATGGTAGGTGTATTGGAGCCAATAAGCCAGTCATCCATGCTCTCCATCAACACAAGCACTACGTTCTTGCCCGCAAAGACCCCGGTCATCTCGTTGGCAGTCCGGTCAAATTTCCCGTTCTGCTGCATATAGTGATGCACTTCCTCCTGTCCCTTCGCCTGGGCAGAAGCGTAGCCCGGGGTTATAGGAAAGATCACATTGGCATAGATATCCTTCACGGCGGTCTGATACAAGCCACAGACCTGATACAATCGGTGGACATTGAACATATTGTCATAGGCCGCCTCCGCAGACTGGGCGCGGCCGTAATCGGAACCGGCGTACTGGATGGTCTTGTCGTTCAGGAAAACCAATTCCGGCAAAAGGAACGCGCCCACCCCACACAATGCCGCCAGCAGCCCGGCAAAGACACTATGTAGGGAAAACCGCCCCCAAACCGGGAATTTCAAAATATTCACAATTCCCAGTGTACCCAGCCCTGCAAGCCACAGAAAAAAGGACGTGGGATAGCTCAGCAGAACATCAAAATAATCCGAGCCTTCGGAAGCATACTGAAATTCCGACACCCACATCATTTCGTCAAACATCTGATAATACCCGGTCTCGCCGCCGGCGTAGACAAGCATCAGCGCATACACCAGGCTATATACGATCCGTCCCACAAGGTTCGGAAGCAGCCGGATCAATCCGGAAAGCATCACCGCCCAAAGCAGGCCAAAGACCAGAGGCCACAGCTGGTTCCGTTCATAGCTATCCCCCGCCCGCAGGAAGCAGAAGCCGAATAGCTCAACTAAAAACAACGACAGAGGGATAAAAAGAAAGGGAACACCTTTGCTCTGCCCCTTTTTTCCCATTTCCATTGGATTTGTGGATCTCGACATAAATGTATGCGCTCCTTTGGTATAATTGCCCTTATTTTAGCACACTTGACCGGGGATGTATACTTAAGATTTTCTTAGGTTGAAAAAATTATAGATATATTCCATAAAAATTGTATTTCCCTCTTGTAAATTCTCCCAAATTGGCGTATACTTATCTATATTTTCCAAGTAAGAGAGGGAAAGATTATGGAACTGATCACTGTTCGTGAACTGTTTAAGAACACCGAAAAATATGCCGGCACCGAGATCGAAGTCGGCGGCTGGGTACGCAATCGCCGCCCCAGCAAGCAGTTTGGCTTCATCGTCCTGAATGACGGTACCTACTTCACCCCCGTCCAGGTAGTGTATAACGATACCATCGAGAATTTCCAGGAGATCTCCAAGATCAACATCGGCGCCGCTCTGATCGTCAAAGGCACCCTGGTGCTGACCCCCGATTCCAAGCAGCCCTTTGAGATTCAGGCTTCTTCTGTCACCGTGGAAGGCCCCTCCACTGGCGACTATCCCCTTCAGCCCAAGCGCCACTCCATGGAGTTCCTGCGGAGCATCACACACCTGCGTCCCCGGACCAACACCTTCCAAGCCGTCTTCCGTGTCCGCTCCCTGGCAGCTATGGCCATCCACCAGTTCTTCCAGGACCGGGACTTCGTCTATGTCCATACTCCCCTGATTACCGGCTCCGACTGTGAGGGTGCAGGCGAGATGTTCCAGGTCACCACCCTGGACCTGAACAACGTCCCCAAGACCGAAGACGGCAAGGTGGATTTCTCCCAGGACTTCTACGGCAAGCCCACCAACCTGACCGTTTCCGGTCAGCTCAATGGCGAGACCTTCGCCATGGCCTTCCGCAACATCTACACCTTTGGTCCCACTTTCCGCGCGGAAAACTCCAACACCACCCGCCATGCCGCTGAGTTCTGGATGATCGAGCCTGAAATGGCCTTCGCCGACCTGCAGGATCTGATGCGTGTGGAGGAGGATA
Organism: Oscillospiraceae bacterium; assembly: GCA_036308745.1. Classification (GTDB taxonomy): domain Bacteria; phylum Bacillota; class Clostridia; order Oscillospirales; family Oscillospiraceae; genus Faecousia. Next base: position 4,183 of record JAXJVC010000073.1, read on the forward strand.
TGCTGAAGTACATCATTTCCTATGTGCTGGAGCATGCCCCCGAGGAAATGGCCTTCTTCAACCAGTTTATGGACAAGGGCCTGCTGGACCGGCTGAACAACGTCTTAAGCAACGACTTCGGCCGCATCACCTATACCGAAGCCGTGGAGCTGCTGGAAAAGCACAACGACAAGTTCGAGTACCCTGTTTCCTGGGGCAGCGACCTGCAGACCGAGCATGAGCGCTACCTGACTGAGGTGGTCTTCAAGAAGCCTGTCTTCGTTACCGACTACCCCAAAGACATCAAGGCCTTCTACATGAAGCTGAATCCCGATGGCAAGACCGTAGCCGCTGTAGACTGCCTGGTGCCAGGTGTGGGCGAGATCACCGGCGGCTCCCAGCGTGAAGATAACTACGATATCCTGAAGGCCCGCATCGAGGAGCTGGGCATGAACCCCGAGGATTACGGCTTCTACATGGACCTGCGCAAGTACGGCTCCACCCGCCATGCCGGCTTCGGCCTGGGCTTCGAGCGCTGCGTCATGTACCTCACCGGTATCGGCAACATCCGCGACGCCATCCCCTTCCCCAGAACCGTTGGCAACTGCGAGTTATAAGAATCTGTATAAAGGCGAACCACTTTTGTGTGGTTCGCCTTTTGTATAGTAGGGCGCCTTGCCCACAAGCCGTCAAAAGGTTGGAGATTCACGCTGCATCCGCGGTCACTTGCGTAAGACTGCGGCGGGCTGAGGGCAGCCCGCCCTACAGAATCTATATACTTCTACGGGCATCGCGAATAAAGAAAGGTTAAGGGAGATTCAAGACCCTCCCCTACTGTCCTCTGACAGCAAAAAGCACCCAAAGGAACTACCTGATATGCTACCCCCATAAGAGACAGTGAAAAAGAAAACTGTTTCTTATGGGGGTATTTCTATGTCAAAAAGGAAAAAGATTCATGTAGAAGAAAAGA
>JAXJVC010000074.1:0-2479 GCA_036308745.1 Oscillospiraceae bacterium
CGCCGTGCCACCTTCCCCAAAGGGGAAGGCTTTCTTTCGTCCGTAAACTACAATTTATCGTTTCGTTGAAACATTGAAGGGACTGCTGCTGCAGTCCCTTTCTGTTTATTTTTCTTCGTACCCGGGTTTGCCCAGTAGCTGGAACATATTGTGCTTATACTGCTCCACACCGGGCTGGTTGAAGGGATTGACACCCAGTACATAGGCGGAAACGGCGCAGCACAGCTCCAGGAAGTAGAACAGCTCACCCACCTTCCGGTGGTCCAGCTCGCCGCAGTCCATGGTGATAACAGGCACGCCGCCATCCACATGGGCCGCCAGGGTCCCCTGGAAGGCTTGCTCGTCCACGAAATCCAGGGTTTTGCCCGCCAGGTAATTCAGACCGTCCAGGTTTTTTACATCAGGTCCGATGGTATATTGCTGCTGCGGCGGGGCAAAGCGGACCATGGTCTCAAACAGGTTCCGCTCTCCCTGCTGGACCAATTGCCCAAGGGAGTGGAGGTCGGCGGTAAACTCTGCGGAAGCGGGGAAAAGCCCCCTGCCGCCCTTGCCCTCGGATTCTCCGAACAGCTGCTGCCACCAGCGGCCGAACATAGAAAAGCCCGGCTCGTAGCTGACGAACAGTTCCACCGCCTTACCGCTGCGATACATCAGATTCCGGACGGCGGCGTAAAGCCACACGGGATTTTCAAAGGAACGCAGGTCGTAGGCATCCTTGCCATCCATAGCACCCTTCAGGACTTCCAGAATATCGATGCCTGCTACTGCCATGGGCAGCAGACCCACCGCCGTCAGCACAGAGAACCGCCCACCGACGCTGGGAGGGATGGAGAAGCTTTCCCAGCCTTCCTCCTCTGCCATCTGTCGCAGGGCGCCGCTGCAGGGGTCGGTGATGGCGTAAATACGGCTGTTGGCTTCGTCGGTGCCATATTTGCGCTCCAGCATCCACCGCAGGCCCCGGAAGGCGATGGCAGGCTCGGTGGTGGTTCCGGACTTGGAGATGACGATAACGGAAAAATCCTTACCCTCCAGCAGATCCCTCAGTTCATTCCAGTGGCGGGTGCTGAGGGAATTGCCTGCGAAAAAGATCTGGGGGTCGCCCTTTCCTTTATCAATATTGCGGTTAGGGCCCTGCAGCAGTTCGATAGCGGCTCGGGGACCCAGATAGGAGCCGCCGATGCCGATGACTACGCACACCTGGGAATCCCGGCGGATCTTTTCTGCGGCGGCCTGGATGCGCTTCAGTTCCGGGGTCTCCTCCCGGGTGGGCAGGTTCAGCCAGCCCAGATATTCCTTACCTGCGCCGGAGCCCTCGGACAGGGCCATATGGGCGGCAAAGACCTCTTTTTCCATTCCCAGCAGGTCAGGCAGGGTGATCTGGCCCCAAATATTAGAAATATCAACTTCGATCATGTTATCAAGACAGTCCTTTCAGGATTCGGGATATTCCTGTATATGTTATCGTAAATTTGGCCTGAACGCAAGCCTTGTCGGAAAATGTTTTGCCTGTTCCCCTGTGGAAAATAAGAAAATCTTAATCAACAGATAAAGACTTCTGAATACATTCTGTGCTATAATGGGGCCATGCACAGAAAGAAGGTACGTTAATGAAGCTGAAAAAGAAGACTGCCCTGGCAGCTGCGGTATTGCTGGTAGTGTTGATCGCAGTACTGGGGGCGAAGCCAGCCTGGTATTTTGTCCAGGACCTCACCTTTTCCTGGAAGGAGCGCAGTGAGACGGAGTGGAAGGTCAAGGCCTACGCCGAGGAACACGGAGCGCATTTCGCGGATTATCCCCAAAGTCTCATCGAGCTGCTGGAGCGGAATCCCGAGACCGAGACATTCGTGCTGGGGTATCCTTTCCGGGAGGAGGGGGCTGTGGACCTTACCGACTATGAGACCGGAAACGCAGTGCCGCTGTTTTTGCAGTGGGATCCCAACTGGGGCTATGAAAAGTACGGCAGGGATTTTCTGGCGGTCACCGGCTGCGGGCCGACCTGCCTTGCCATGGCGGGATACTATCTGACAGGGGATGAAAATATGACCCCGGACAAGATTGCCGGGTTTGCCCAGCGGAATGGATATTATGAAGCGGGCTACGGCTCCTCCTGGACGCTGATCAGTGAAGGCGCGGAAAAGCTTGGCCTGAAGGCCACAGAACTGCCCCTGGTGAAGAAAAAGATGGTGAACGCCCTGGAAGCTGGGAATCCTGTGATCCTGGCTATGGGGCCGGGAGATTTCACCACCGCCGGGCATTACATCGTCCTTACCGGAGTGGAGGATGGAAAATTCCGGGTCAATGACCCCAACAGCCGGGAAAATTCCCAAAGGCTGTGGAGCTACGAGGAAATTGAGGGCCAGATCCGAAACATCTGGGCCATTTCGGCGGCATAGGTCATGGTTTACACATATATGCCACTGTAGGGCAAGCCGCCCTACTGGAGTTGCTGCAAAATAAGAGCTCCCGGGCGCGGTTTTGA
>JAXJVC010000075.1:0-4870 GCA_036308745.1 Oscillospiraceae bacterium
GCGCTGACAGGGATGGTCTTCATTCTTTCCTCCACCTTTTTGTGCAGGTGCGCCGGGATATGGGGCAGATTGCATTTTTCCACGGGCATTTCACAGAAGGGCTCCAGGGACAGGACCACTTTTCCGTGATTTGCCAGGATGGTATGCAGGTGGAAGGCCAGCTGGGGCTTGCCCTGCTGCTGGTCCAGGGATCTTTGGGTCAGGTACAGCACGCTATCCACGGAAAACTCCACAGGGATATCCAGCTCCCGGGAGAGGCTTAGCAGCATCCTCAGGGCTTCCGGGGAAAGGTTCTTTTGGTAAAGAATCTCCCCGGTGGCCAGGCTGCGGATCTGCCCGCCATTGCACAGCACCACCAGGTTTTCCCAGACCGGATGGTTCTGTACCGCCGGAGGCAGCATCCGGAACTGCCGTCCGGTTACGATGGCGATGGCAACGCCCCGGGCATGGGCTTCCGCCAGGGCGGCGTCCAGCCGGGGAGAAAAGCTGCACCGGTCAGGCTGCAGCGCAGTGCCATCCAGGTCCATGGCGATCAGGCGGATGTCCATAGAGGTGTTTCCTTTCTGATGATCCTCCTACGGTCAAGCTAGGGCCGCACAAGGGTAAATTTCGAGCCACGCCGGATATGTTCCAGCAGCAAAAGGGCGTTCTCCGGAACGTGACCGATGACGTTGACCCGAGGATCCGCTTTCAGATCAGTTCGGGTCAGCATGATCTCACCGGAATAGCGTCCGTAGCCAATGTTGTCGATGGTAAGCGCGCCCAGGGTGCGGTCCACGCAGTTGCAGGGTTCCGTGGACTGCCCCTGGCAGGAGTAGACCCGGGATTCCTGAAACCGAACCAGCCACTTGGGGGAATCCATCCGGCAGGTAAACACCCGGTCGTAGAGGTGATGCCAGCTTTCCCGAATCTCACAGGGGATGCTGAGAATGCCTTCCCGGCAGAACCGTTCGATCCGGCTGCGTTCCTTTTGGGAAATGCCCGGGTCTCCCACAAAGATCCCGTCCATGCCATAGCCCAGGGCCAGATCCGCAAAGGCTGCGGAAGGGAGGACGTTTCGGTGGGCTTCCAGGGTGGGCAGTCCCTCAAAAACGGGGCCTCGCTTTTTGGCATCCCCGGGAATAAAGGCCAGTACCTTTAGGCCTGCCTGTTGGAGTCGCCCGGTGGTCTCCCGGAGGTAGTCTTCATCCAGACCCGTCTCCGGACGGGGATAGAAATTGTGCATGGCCATAACGCAGCTGCCCTTTGCTGCGATGGCCCGGGCATCCTCCGCCGTGGTGGTGGATGCGTTGAGAACGATGGGTATTTTTTCCGCCATGGTTTCGATCTCCCGGCGGGAGAAGCCATAATCGATCCGCAGCGCCCACAGTCCCAGTTTTTTCGCCAACTCCGTCAAATCGGCGCAGCCAAATTGGGCTACGGTCTTGACGGAAACATCGGCGATGATCCGATACCCCATACCTGCCAGGGCATGGCAGGCTTCCTCTGCCCGCCGGCAGAAGGAATCGTCAAATTCCTCGCTGATGTGCAGGGACAGAAAAACAGGAGCCCCTATATCGGCAGGGCCGCGCAGTGCGGAGCACTGCGCGGCGAAAGTAGACAGATACAGGGAATATCCAAAATCAGCCATTAGGCGTTGGCAACTTCAGTGTCCTTCAGAGTGAAGTGGGTGAAGATGAAGCCCATGATGTAGGAGATGACCAGGCCAACAACGTAGCACAGCATCTGGGTGGTAGCGGAGTTGCCGCCAGCGACCATGATGGGCAGAGCCAGAACACCGGAGGGACCCCAGGTGGTAGCAGCGACCTTCATAGCCATGCAGAAGGCACCGCCGAAGCCAGCGCCCAGACCGGCAGTGATGAAGGGCTTGCCCATGGGCAGGGTAACACCGTAGATCAGAGGCTCGCCGACACCCAGAACACCAGCGGGCAGAGCGCCGCCGATAACGGACATCATGCGCTTGTTGCCGGTCTTCTTAGCCTTCAGCCAGATAGCGATGGCAGCGCCGACCTGACCGGCACCGGCCATAGCCAGAGCGGGATACAGGGTAACGAAGCCGATGGTCTCCAGCTGGACGGTGTACAGGGCCACCAGGCCGTGGTGCATACCCATGGCAACCAGAGGCAGGAACAGGAAGGAACCCAGGAAGCCGGCGATCATACGGACGAAGATGCTCTCAGACATGCAGACAGCACCAACAACGGAAACCAGGCCGTTGGAGATCACGCCGGTGATGGGCATGATAACAAAGACATAGGGAACAACACAGATAGCCAGGATGACGATGGGGGAGACAACGATGTCCAGAGCATCGGGCATCTTGGAGCGGACCCACTTTTCGACCTTAGCCATCAGCAGGACGCCCAGGATAACGGCCAGAACGCCGCCGCGGCCTGCGCGCAGGATTGCGTCCAGGGGCTGTGCGTCATTGTACAGGCCTACCAAACCGGAAATGGTATTGATGTTGGCCATGGTGGTGATCATACCCAGCATGCCGCCCAGGATGGGGGTAGCGCCGAACTTCTCAGCAGCACGGTAGCCAGCCCATGCGGTGATGTAGGTCATGAATGCGGTGTTGATCATGGTCAGGAACTGATGCAGAATGAACAGCCACTTCACATCAGCGTAGCCGGGGTTGACCTGGGTAATCAGGGTAGCGAAGCCGGAGCAGAGACCTGCTGCAATAACGCCGGGGATCAGGGGAACGAAGATGTCGCCGACAGTCTTCAAAGCGGTCTTGACCTTGCCCTGCTTCTGGCCGGCCTTCATGGCAGCCTTGTTTTCCTTCCAGTCGGCTTCGGTGGACATGCCTTCGGAAACACCGGCATCGACCTTGAACAGGTCGGTGACCTTCTTAGCCTTGCCGGGGCCCAGCACGATGTGCAGGTTGTCCATTTCGATGACCTGCAGAACGCCTTCGGTAGCCTTCAGGCCTTCGATGTCTGCCTTTGCGTAGTCCTTCAGATTGACGCGCAGGCGGGTCATGCAGTTGGTAGCAGCAGCAACGTTTTCCTTACCGCCGACCAGCTCCAGGATCTTGCGGGAGAGTTCCTGATTCGTCATTTTTTACACACCTCTTCTATTATATTTCTGCCCTTTCGGGCTACAAAACAGCCGTGGCTGTTAATGTACGGTTTTTCGCCCTTGGGAGGTTACTTGATGGCCTCGCGGACATGGCCTTTGGCCTTGGCGAGACGCTCCTTGGCTTCTTCCAGGCCGCAGTCTGCCAGGATCATGGTGATGGCAGTCTTGGCGGAACCGCTGGCGATCTCGATCTTTTCCCGGGCAGTTTCCCGGTCGCAGCCGGTGGCTTCCATGACGATATTCTGGGCGCGGACCACCAGTTTCTCGTTGGTCTGCATCACGTCCACCATCAGATTCTGGTAAGCCTTGCCGCAGCCCACCATGGTGGCAGTGGAGATCATGTTCAGGATGAGCTTCTGGCTGGTACCGGACTTCAGGCGGGTAGAGCCGGTGAGGACCTCAGGTCCGGGAACCACCTCGATGGCCAGCTCAGCAGCCTGTCCGATGGCGCTGCCGGGGTTGCAGGAGATGGCAACGGTGTGGCAGCCGATTTCCTGTGCGTAAGCCAGACCGCCCAGAACATAGGGGGTACGGCCGGAAGCGGCGATGCCGATGACGATGTCCCGCTTTTCCAGGCCGATGTTCACCAGATCATCGTGTCCCAGCTCACGGCTGTCCTCAGCGCCTTCCACGGCCTTGACAAAGGCCTTCTCGCCACCGGCGATCAGACCGACCACCACTTCAGGAGCAACGCCGAAGGTGGGGGGGCATTCCACAGCGTCCAGCACGCCCAGTCGGCCGCTGGTGCCTGCGCCCATGTAAATGATACGGCCGCCGGCTTCAATGGACTGGATGGCCCAGGTGACACACTGTGCAATGTTGGGAAGCATGGGCTTGATAGCTTCGGCAACCTTGGCATCTTCGTTGTTCATTACGGTGACAACTTCCAGGGGCGTCATAATATCCAGATTCATGCTGTTCTGGTTCCGGGTTTCGGTAGACATACCTTTCAGATTCAGGCTCATAAGAAATGCTCCTTCCACGTTTTTCGATCCGGTTTGGATCTGCTTTATGAACAAATAATAAACGGATTTTTAACTTGTGTCAATAATTTCAAGAAAACGCGAAACAAAGTTTCAAACATAGGCTCAAACCAGCGGTTTATGGTGGTTTTGATGAAACTTGCGGTAAAACAAAAAGTTTCAGTTGTACATAATATCCAAAAACGAAGTGACGGATTTGGACAGATAGCGAATGGCGTTTCTTGCCGGAAACCGCTAAAATGGTCCCAAACCAGGAAAAGAGGAAGACCCATGGGCAATGTATTGTTGAAACTCAGAGAGCAGTCCAAAAGCTTCAGCCCCACGGAGCAGGAGATCGCCAAGCATATCCTGAACGACCCCAGGCTGGTGGTGGACCTGAGCATCCACGAGCTGGCCCGGCAGACCTTCTCCTCTGCCTCCACCATCGTGCGGCTGTGCCACCACACCGGCTTCTCCGGGTATAAGGAATTTCGCAAGGCGGTGGGCCACGAGCTGGCCATGCGGGAGCAGAGCAAACGCCAGGAGCAAAAGGACATCACCCATACTGACAGTCTGCAGGATATCATCGAAAAAATCACCTACAAGAACATCGTCTCCCTGGAAGAGACCAAGGAGTTGATGGATGTGCAGGTGCTTCAGAAATGTGTGGACATAATCCGGGACGCCCGGGTAGTCTATCTGTTTGGCATGGGCGCCTCCCTGTGTGCTGCCCGAGATGCCTATCTGAAATTTCTCCGGCTGAACAAGCTGTGCATCATCAACGAGGACTGGCACTCCCAGCTGCTCCAGGCCCGGAATGCCAC
>JAXJVC010000076.1:0-4407 GCA_036308745.1 Oscillospiraceae bacterium
CTTCTGGCCCACCTTAACAGTATCGCCCACGTTCACAATGGCGTTGGCAGGAGCGCCAAGGTGCATGGACAGAGGGATGATCACGCTCTCGGGATCGGGGAACCGGACCAGAGCCTTGTGCTCAGTGGGTTCCTTGCCCTCTACGGGATGAACGCCGCCGTAGTAGCCGGCAAAACGGCTCTCCCGGATGGACTTGACATAATCGTTAATGACCTTGAAATTGATCTTGGAATAGTCCCGGATCTGAACAGGCTGAGCCTTCAGCTCCTCCAGACGGCCCTGCTTTTCCAGCCGCTCCTGGATCTTCTGCCATGCGCAGTCCTTGTCGGGGCTGACCTCGCACTTGCCGTTCTTGGCACCGCCGCACTGGCCGTTGACCAGGCTCTTGGAGCAGTCCACGATGGGGCAGATGCCGCCGGTGATGTTCAGATAGCACTGTGCGCAGGCATCGCAGGCCTTCTTGGTCAGTGCCATGCCATGGTGGCCGGTATAGTTCAGGGAATTGCTTGCCGCAAAAACGGGAACCTTTGCCAGATCCGCAACGGTCTGGATGCCCAGGCCGCAGGAGACAACGAACACATTCTCGGTACCCTCAGGGATCAGGTCCTGCAGTTTCTTGGCAGTCTGGGTCTTGTTGCACAGGAAATCCACCTTAGCAGTGCCGGTGACCGTCTTTCCCTGCTCCTCGGCGATCTTCACGAACGCCTCGCAATCAGGCTCCTGGAGGGTTTCAAATTCCTTGAAACACTTGTTGCAGGCGATGACGAACAGGTTATCCGTACCCGCCAGCACAGACGCCAGCTCTTCGGCCGCCTTCAGCTTATACTTGGTATAGTTTTCCAATTGCTCACCTTCCTTACAGAATAATAAACCTTATGCCCATCTGTGTTATTCCGCCTCTGCACATGGAGAATAAGAGACAAACAGCGTAAGTTTACAATTGGTGTTATTTGGACATAACACACCCTAAGTATAGCACACATCATTTGCGTAATCTAGTCCAAACTTTATGATTTTCGACGTAAAAATGAAAAAGACCCGTCTGAATACTCAGACGGGCCATTTCCGGTTTCAGCAGGCCAGGTAAATATACTCATAGGGATCCAGCCGGGCCTGTTCCAGGGCCGCCACCCGGTCATCGGGATCCATTTCCCGCAGGGTCTTTTCATCCAGCCCCGCTGTGCGCAGCTTTTTCCGCAGGGGCGCGTATTCCGCGTCCAGCAGCCGCTGCAGCCGTTTTCCGTAAAACAATTTCTGTAACATCATGTGTACCCCTCCCAATTTGCGTTTGTACCATCAGTATAACCGTCCATCGGTCCAATAAATCGGGTGGGATTCAAAAACACCCCTTCGGAGCATCCGAAAGGGGCCCAGCGTGCCGATATACCGGTAAACTATCTGTAGGGCGGCTTGCCCTCAAGCCGCCGCATGACAGCAAACGTATCCCATTCGCGGCGGGCTGAGGGCCGCCCGCCCTACAATGGCCTATGAAATTCGGGCGCTTGCGATGCGGGTGCGATTCGTTTTATTCTTCCTGCAAGTGCTGCAGTCATTTTTTCCCCGGACTGCTTGTATTTTGCATCGGATAACAGTATAATGGTAAAAAATACAGCACGGAGAGAATACTATGACACAAAACAAGCAGGATTGGGAGGAGCTGGGCCGGAACATACAGGACATAGTGGACCGGGCAGTGTCTTCCCAGGATTATCAAAAATTGAGTCAAAATATCCGTCAGACCGTGGAGCGTGCCGTGAACACAGGCACCAGAGTCGTCCAAAACGTAAAATCCTATCAGCCGCCCAAGCCGGTGGAGGCAGTACCTCCAAAGCCCCCTACGCCCCCAAAGGCCACACCTGTTCTGTACGGAAAGACCAGCGGAAAAACCGCAGGGGGTGTTTTGCAGATCGTAGGCGGCGGCCTGATCACCGCCTGCACGCTGCTGGGCAGTCTGATCGGGTGGATCGCCTCTGCTGTGGCTGTTCTGGCGGGCTATGGCACCGCAGGCTTCGGCACCGGACTGCCTCTGATCTTCCTGGCCGCAGGCGGCGGACTGATCTATAACGGCATCCGCATCCTGAACCGCCTGAGCCGCTTCAAGGCCTACTGCAAGCAGTTGGGGCAGAAGACCCACGGCTCCCTGGAAGAGCTGGCCCGCAGCGTGAAAAAGCCTGTCAAGTTCGTCAAAAAAGAGCTGAAATCCATGATCGGCCAGGGGTTGTTCCTGGAGGGCCACCTGGACAAGGAAGAGACCATGCTGATCACCAGCCACGAAACCTACCGCTATTTTGAGCAAAGCCGGCTTCAGCTGGAGCAGCGGAAGCTTCTGGAAGCAGAGGCCCGGCAGCGGCAGCAGGAGGCAGCCGCCCAGCGCGGCCCCCTGGCGCAGGAGGTGCTGGACAAGGGCAATGCATTCCTCGCAGAGATCCGCCGCTGCAACGATGCCATCCCCGGTCAGATCGTATCCGAAAAGATCTCCCGGATGGAGCACATCGTAGAGCAGATCTTCCTGCGGGTGGAGGCCGATCCGCAGGTGGTGCCCGACCTGAAAAAGCTGATGGACTACTACCTGCCCATGACGGTAAAGCTATTAAATGCCTATGCCGATATGGATGCCCAAAGCGTCCAGGGCGAGACCATCCAGGCCTCCAAACAGGAGATCGAGGCCACCCTGGATACCCTAAACCTGGCCTTTGAGAAGCTTCTGGATGAACTGTTCCAGGACACTGCGCTGGATGTGTCCAGCGATATCTCCGTATTGCAAACCATGCTGGCCCAGGAGGGGCTGACGGAGAATGAATTTACCAAAATGAAACGAAATAACGGAGGAAATTAACGATGGATATGGAATTTGAACTGACCCTGGAGCCTGAGCTGGAGGAAACTGCCGCACTGGTGGCAGCCGAGGAGCCCCCCAAGCCTCAGATCTCCGAGCCTGTTCTGTCTGACAAGGAGCAGCAGATGGTGGCAGCCTTTGCCGCCAAGATCGATGTGGAGAACACCGCCCAGATCCTGCAGTACGGCGCAGGCACCCAGAAGAAGATGGCGGATTTCTCCGATGCCGCCCTGGCAAACGTCCGCACCCAGGACCTGGGTGAAGTGGGCGGTCTGATCACCCAGGTGGTGGGTGAGCTGCAGGGCTTCGATGCTGAGGAGGAGAAGGGACTGTTCGGCTTCTTCCGCAAGCAGACGGGTAAGCTGGAAGCCATGAAGGCCCAGTACGCCAAGGCTGAGGTGAATGTGGCCAAGATCGGCGATGCCCTGCAGCAGCATCAGGTGCGGCTTATGAAGGACTCCGCCCTGCTGGATAAGATGTACGAGCAGAACCTGGCTTACTTCAAGGAGCTGACCATGTACATCCTGGCGGGCAAGCAGAAGCTGGAGGAGGTCCGCAGCGGCAAGCTCCGGGAGCTGGAGGCCACTGCCCAGCGGACAGGTCTTGCCGAGGATGCCCAGACCGCCCGGGACCTGGCAGAGAAGTGCAACCGGTTTGAGAAGAAAATCCATGACCTGGAGCTGACCCGGACCATCTCTATCCAGACCGCCCCCCAGATCCGCATGATCCAGAACAACGACACCGTCATGGTGGAGAAGATCCAAACCACCCTGGTCAACACCATCCCCCTGTGGAAGAATCAGATGGTGCTGGCGCTGGGCATTGCCCACTCCACCGAAGCTGCCCAGGCACAGCGGCAGGTCAACGACATCACCAACGCCCTGCTGAAGCAGAACGCCCAGCGGCTGCATATGGCTTCCGTGGAGACTGCCAAGGAAGCAGAGCGGGGCATCGTGGACATCGAGACCCTGAAGCAGACCAACGCTCAGCTGATTCAGACCCTGGACGAGGTCATGAAGATCCAGGCTGACGGTCGTGCAAAGCGTCTGGCCGCGGAGCAGGAGATGGCCAGGATGGAAAACGATCTGAAGACCAAGCTGCTCCAGATCCGCGACGGCAGCGCCCAGTAAATTTGTTACAAATCATCCACACATTCCCTCTCACTGCGTGTTATACTGTCCGTAATAATACGAGGAGGAAAGAAATATGCTGGAACTGCTGATCATCTTTTTGTTTATCTGGCTTTTCTGCAAGGCCCTGAAGTTGACCTTTAAGGTCGCCTGGGGTGCCACCAAGATCGCCGCATCCCTGTTATTTGCCATCGCAGTGCCTCTGCTGGTGCTGTGCCTGGTGTTCGCCGGCGGAATCCTGTTGCTGATCCCTGTGGGCCTCATCGCCCTGGCCCTGGGCCTGCTGAAAGCCTGTACATAACGAACCACACCCCCTTCGGATACTCTGATATGCTACCCCCATAAGATAAGAGACAGTGAAAAAGAAAACTGTTTCTTATGTGGGTATTTCTATGTCAAAAAGGAAAAAGATTCATGTAGAAGAAAAGATAAGAATTGCAC
>JAXJVC010000077.1:0-2490 GCA_036308745.1 Oscillospiraceae bacterium
AGCCGTGAGTTTGGCTCCGGCGGACGAACCATTGGCCGCATGGTTGCGGAAAAGCTGGGTATTCCGTTCTATGACAAGGAACTGGTGGATCAGATCGCTCTGGAATCCGGATTTGCACCCAAGTTCGTGGAAGAGCACGGCGAGCATTCCCCCGGCAGCAGCCTGTTCTCCTATGCCTTCGCCCCCCAGGGTGTTCCCGGCGTGATGAACGGCCTGTCCACTGCCGACTTCCTGTGGAACATCCAGTGCAACGTGATTTTGCAGCTTGCGGACAAAGGCCCCTGCGTCATCGTAGGCCGGAACGCCGACTACATCCTGAAAGACCGGGCCGACGCCCTCCATGTCTACGTCTTTGCCGATGCCCCCTACCGGGCTGAGCGGATCGTCCGGCTCTATGGCGAATCCGAAAAAGCACCGGAGACCCGCCTCCAGGAAAAAGATAAGCGCCGCCGGGTGAACTACCAGCACTATACCGGCCGAACCTGGGGCCAGGCCCAAAATTACGACATCTGCCTGGACACCGGCGTTCTAGGCATCGAGCAGTGCCGGGATATCGTGGTTGGCATCGTGGAGAACTCCAAAAAGTAAGAATATATGCAATATGCCCTGCACCAATTTCGGTGCAGGGCGTTTTTATCCAAATCATGTTGTCATCCCGAGCGAAACAACGTGGAGCCGAGGGATCCACGCACTTTCGGGAATGCACAGCAAGCAATCAATAAGAAGATCCCTCGACTCGCTGCGCTCCCTCGGGATGACGGGAATCGTAGTTAGACAGGAGCCGCTTCTCTTTCCTTCTCCCGGATATTGATGCTGACGCCGTTGACCTCCACATCCTCGTCGGCGCAGATCATCAGGTATTTCACACCGCCGATGATCCTAGTCTCGATGAGATCGCTCCGGGCGGGGTCCACTTTAATGACTACATCCGGAGTCTTAATCTCAAAATGCTTGTTGTCGATAACGTTTTTGGGATGGAGGTCCGCCTCAAAACCAAACACCTCGTCATAATCCACGCTGAACTTGGCAACATGTTCCTCACTGACACCACAGGAGGTCAGCACTTCCTTTACGTCCTCCTTGGAGATCATCAGAGGTTCTGCCACCTTAGCCTCCTTGTGCAGCTCAATCCGCTGACAAAGCTGGTCATGGACAGTCTGAACCACATCCAGGCTGCACTCCTCCCCCAGAGATGTGGTGAGCAGAGCCTCAAAGGACTTCTTCTGCTCTGCCGCAGGCTTGGGCACCGGAGTGTTGAACAGGGCCTCAATCAAAGCATCCTGCGAATTCTTTGTGTCGTGGGTGTAGTAAAGGGCGTTGTAGATGTTGGTAGACCGGTTATCAAAGGCCGGGAACAGGAAACCCACCGCAGGAGCAGATACCATTTGATTCATGGCGCCGTCGTGGAACAGCTTCTCCTCAGGAACGTAGTGCAGGTTTGCCTTGGTCTGCTTCACCGGACAGATGGTGCACAGGAGATAGGTATAGGTCTCCTCGGATTGGTCCTTCTGGAAGGAATCGTCCTTACTCTTAAAGGGTACATCGTAGCTGTCACAGCCCACTAAAATCAGGAAATTACCCTCCACCACCAGGGTGTCAATGATTTTTTTGAAGAAGGTATCCAGCAGCTCCTCATCCTTCAGTTGGCTTTTACGCAGATCCATGAGAAGCTGATGCTCGGGACTGCCTGCCACCTGGCTGGTCTGAAAGGTGATGTCGATAAGATTCTTACCGATAGACCCGGACAGGGTGCGCCGCAGAAGAGCAAAATATTTATCAGATTCATTCTCCGGCATCAGTCCGGTAGACTGACGGAAGCGGGTGATGATCTCCTTGTTTTCGTTGACATAGCAGCCATGGATGGCGGTGATATTGCTACGGTCCCGGCGCAAGTGCCGCCGGATCTCGCCGATTTCCTTATCGTTCATGGTGTAACCTCGCTTGTATTAAAAATTCCAAAGTATGAAGCCTGTCATCTTGAGCAAAGCCATGCACCGCATGGCGCAGTCGAAGGATCTACGCATTCCCGATACTGCATTGCAGAAAATCGGTGCGAAGATCCTTCGACTCGCTTCACTCGCTCAGGATGACAAGCTTTTCTATCTTACTTAGTCCCAAAGGCACTTCCAGTTCTGGATGAAATACTCCACGCCGGAATAGACGGTGGTAATAACAATCAGCCAGGTAACGATGGTGCCCAGCACCACGCTTCCGGGGAATGCCATCCACACGCACAGGCCGATCATGGAGCTGGCAGTCTTGAACTTGCCGCTTTTTCCCGCGGCGATGATCTTGCCCTTGGGGCCGGCCACCATCCGCAGACCGGAAACGGCGAATTCCCGGGTCAGAATGATCATCAGCGCCCAGGCGGGGAAAGTGCCCCACTGGCAGAACATGCACATGGCAGCCAGCGTCAGCAGCTTATCCGCCAGAGGATCCAGGAACTTGCCGAAGTCGGAGGTCTGGTTATAGTGCCGAGCAATATAGCCG
>JAXJVC010000078.1:0-2808 GCA_036308745.1 Oscillospiraceae bacterium
CAGAATTCTCCCGGTTCGTCAAGCAGAACCGGGAGAATACATACATTTTTAACACTTTCAAATGAGAGACATCAAAAATTCCACCGCAAGAACAGCCGCGCTGCTGCTGAGGGCCACCACGATCAGGCTTTTTCCCTTATAGGCGAGGATCACCGCTACGATCAGCGCCGCCGCACCGCTGAGAATGGACGCGGTGCTGCTGAGGATCGCCGGGAAGGTCATAGCCGTCAGACAGGCATAGGGCACATAGTGAAGGAAAGAGCGCAGAAAGCGGCTTTTGATGGGCTTGCGGAAAATGGTCAGGGGCAGAACCCGGATCAGATAGGTGGTCAGGGCCATGGTCAAAATATAGAGGTAAATAGTCACTGTGCCGCCTCCTCTTCTTCCGGGATGGGGAACAGGGCCGCGCAGATGGCAGCTGCTGCCACGGTACAAACCACAATGGAGATACCCGCGGACACCTGGTTCAGCACCGGCACCCAGGTAAACAGACAGCTGAACACCAGAGCCAGCACCGCCGTAATCAGAACAGGCTTCTCCTGTTTCGCCGGAGGCACCACGATGGCAATAAACATTCCATACAGCATCACACCCAATGCCGCCCGGATGGATACAGGAAGCACCGAACCCGCCAAAGCGCCAAACAGCGTGCCGCCGGTCCAGCCGATGATGGGCAGCGTCCCTAATCCCATCATAAAGGGTACTGTCAGCGGTTCCTTCCGGGCCATGGCCAGGGCAAAAATTTCGTCGGTGTTGAAAAAGGCGATGGCCAGCCGGGGCAAGAATCCGATCCGTTCCCCCATCCGCTGGCTCAGGGCCAGAGACATCAGGGCATAGCGGCTGTTGATGACCAATTGGGTCAGCACCATTTCCCATAAGGTAGCCGCAGCCACGATCAGGGTCAGGCCGGCAAACTGGCCCGCGCTGGTCAGGTTCGACACGGAGATCAGGGCCGCGTCCAGCGCCTTGATGCCCTGGGCTGCCGCCATGGCGCCAAAGCCGAAGCTAACGGAGAAATAGCCCATGCCCACAGGCAGACCCCGCTGGACGCCGTTTTTATATTCATTCCATTTCATACTATACTCATCTCAATCGTTTGCTAACATGATCTCCAGGATGGTGCGGTCCGTTTCCCGCATACCCTCCCGGGCAAGGCGGCCCACATTGTGTACCGTTTTGTCCACGCCCTTGGTGACGATGCCGTCACCGCCGTAGAACTGCTGACCCTCCAAATACATATGGTAGCCCAGAATGCCTGCGTCCACCGCCGCAGCAATTTTGGCAGCACAGGAGGGCTTGGCGCCGTCACAGATGGTGCCGGACAGGATAGCGATGGCATTGACCACCGTATGGGCAATGGCCCGCAGGTCACCCCCCTCCAGATAGGCAATGCCAGCACCGGCACCACAGCCTGCGCTGATGGCGCCGCAGTAGGCGGAAAGCCGCCCGATGCCGGATTTCTGGTGAATGGTAATCAGGTCGCTTAGGGTCACAGCCCGCAGGAGCTTGTCTTCCTCCACGCCCAGTTCCCGGGCGTAGACCGCCACAGGCACACTGGCGGTAATGCCCTGGTTGCCGCTGCCGGAGACGATAATGACCGGCTTTTCACACCCGCTCATTCGGGCATCGGAACCTGCTGCCGCCCAGGCGCAGGCCTTCTTGGCTACGGTATCGCCCTGACGGCGCAGGATCACCCGGCCCACGTTGGCACCCCAGTTTCCTTCCAGACCCTCCCGAGCGATGTCCATATTGCACGCCACCTGGCGGCCAACACAGTCCCGGATATCATCCACATCCAGCACATCCGCAAACTCCACGATTTTTTCCACCGTCAGGCAGGACTTGTCCGTCAGATGATCCTCGGAGGATTCCGACACCGGCAGTTCCAGAAGAACGTTCTCATTTCTCCGGATCAGGACGATGTTGGTGTGGTGGTTCACGATCCGCAGACGCACCGTATCCTCCCCGGCGCTTACATACAGGTCAATATCGAAAACCAAGGAAGAATCCGAAGGCTGGATCTGAATGTCCACGGTCTCCATGTATTTCTTGATATCGGCGTGTTTTTCCCCGGGGATGGCACTAATGACCTGCAGTTCCCGGTCCGGATCTCCCGCCACGATGCCGGCACATACCGCCGCCTCCATGCCGTGCAAACCGCCGGTGTTGGGCACCACCACGCTTTTCACATTTTTAATGATGTTTCCGCTGACGAACAGCCGGATCCGGTCGGGCTGTTTTTCCAAAACTTTCCGGGCCTTGGCCGCCGCCAGGGACAGCGCAATAGGCTCAGTGCAGCCCATTGCAGGCCGCAGCTCCTCATGGAGGATATTCACATACTGCTGATACAGGTGGTCTCCTTTTTTCATAGGGACACTCCTTCGCGTATTTTCGCTATTGGATGATTATAGCAATTTTTCGCCATAAAATCAACCGTCGAAAGCCAAGTCAGGAACAGCATCGGGCGGACCCGAGGCCCGCCCGTGTTGCATTTACTTTTTATGATACCGCAGGGAGCATACATCGTCGCCCTTGGCGATGCACTTGGGCAGATCCAGCACTGCACCGTAGCACTCGCCGATGCCGTGGTCACCGCACATGGCAATGTCGCAGGCAGGCACATCTTTCTGTCGGGTGGCTTGAGGGCAAGCCGCCCGACAGAAGCTGGTGCGCTAAATGATAATTCATCTCCCCATAAAAACAAAGGAGGCTCGCGCCTCCTTTGCTTTCCTTATTCCTTAGAACAGAGGCACAACAGCGCCTTCGTAGGTCTCCTCGATGAAGGCCTTGACCTTCTCACTCTTCAGG
>JAXJVC010000079.1:0-1605 GCA_036308745.1 Oscillospiraceae bacterium
ATCTATCTTCTAAACCTCATGTCCTCTCCCGGAAGCGGCAAGACCACCACCCTGACCCGACTGATTGAACTTTTGAAAAAAGACTTAAAAATTGGCGTTATGGAGGCAGATATTGACTCGGATGTGGATGCAAAAACCATTGCCGCCACCGGTGCCAAGGCAATTCAGCTCCATACCGGCGGCATGTGCCATCTGGATGCCGCTATGACCCGTCAGGGTCTGGAGGGACTGGACTCCAGTGATGTCGATCTGGTCGTTCTGGAGAACGTAGGCAATCTGGTATGTCCTGCCGAGTTCGACACCGGTGCGGTCAAAAACATGGCGATTCTCTCTGTGCCGGAGGGGCATGACAAGCCGCTGAAATATCCGCTGATGTTCCAGGTTTGCGATACCGTGTTGATCAATAAGATTGACGTAGCTCCCTATTTTGACTTTGACTTCGAAAAATGTACCGAGTACATCCGTATGCGTAATCCCAATGCAAAAATCTTCCCCATCTGTGCCAAAACCGGCGAAGGCACGGAAGCCGTAGCCGACTGGCTGAAAGAAGAAGTTCGAAACTGGAAAGGAGAATAATAATGTCTGACTATTTGGCAGGGTTCTATCCCGACTTTGTGGAAAAGGAAGAACCCAGACAGATCATTCTTGACTTGGGCAAGATGATCACTAACCGCATCCCCGTGAAGCTTGGCTTCCAGAAGCTGAACAAATATGATCCCGAATACTGGGGTCTTGCGATGCTCTTAACTGACGAGCAGGCAGAAGTTGCTCTGAAGATGGGCGTTCGCAAACCCAAGACCATGGAAGATATGGTAAAGCTCACCGGCAAGTCCGAGGAAGAACTGGAAAAGATTCTGGGCGATATGTCCTTCATGGGCATTCTGGAATACAACTGGGAGAATCCCACCCGCACCAAGCAGTGGGTTCTGCCCATGTTCGTCCCCGGCAGCGCGGAATTTACAAACATGAATGACACCATCCTGAAGAAGTATCCCGAAATGGGCCGCTTCTTTGAGCGGATGAGCCGTCTTCCTCTGGAAAAGGTCACCCCCATGGTGCCTCCCGGAGGCGCTGGCATCGGCATGCACGTGATTCCCGTGGAAAAGGCCATCGAAACCGAGAATCAGTCCATTTCCGTAGAGCATATCTCCCACTGGCTGGATAAGTACGAAGGCAAGTATGCCGCCTCCCCCTGTTCCTGCCGTAAGTCCCGTTTAACCTTCGACGAAGGCTGCGCCGACGACCCCGAGGGCTGGTGCGTCGCCGTGGGCGATATGGCTGACTATGTTGTGGAAACCGGCAAGGGCGGCCGCTACATCACCAAGGAAGAGGCACTGGAAATCTTCCGTCAGGGCGAGGAAAACGGCTTTGTCCACCAGATCACCAACATCGACGGTGCCGACAAGATTTTCGCCATCTGCAACTGCAACATCAATGTATGCTATGCCCTAAGAACTTCTCAGCTGTTCAACACCCCCAATCTGTCCCGCAGCGCCTATGTGGCACGAGTTGAAACCGATGACTGTGTTGCCTGTGGCAAGTGCGTGGAGGTCTGTCCCGCCGGTGCTGTGAAGCTGGGTCAGAAGCTGTGCACCAAGGACGGCA
>JAXJVC010000080.1:0-12889 GCA_036308745.1 Oscillospiraceae bacterium
AATGCGGGTCCGGGAGTTGACGGAGCGGCCCATGATGAAATAAGCGGCAACGCTCTTTTTGCCGTCGGGAGTCACACCGAGGACGATGCCCCGGCCGGGATAGGTGTTGCCGTCCAGGCGCTCTGCCATGGACTTGGTCTCGTAAACGTTCATTGGTAATCCTCCAATAGTCACTGTCATTCCGAGGAGGGCAAAGCCCGACGTGGGAATCCCCAGAATCGAAGGAGATTGCCACACCAGTCTGCGGACTGGTTCGCAATGACATTGTCATCTTTACTTAATTTTTACAATGCGGCCTTCCACGGTCAAACGGTCCTGGCAGAACAGGGCCACGGCCTGGGGCAGCAGGATCCACTCGGCTTCCTCCATGATCCGCTTTTGCAGGGTCTCAGGGGTGTCATCCTCCCGGATGGCGACTGCCTTCTGGGCGATGATGGGGCCGCCATCGCATTCGGCACTGACGAAATGGACCGTTGCGCCGGAGAGCTTCACGCCGTACTTCAGGGCCTCCTCATGGACGTGCAGGCCGTAGTAGCCCTGGCCGCAGAAGGAAGGGATCAGGGCGGGATGGACGTTCATAATGGCGTTAGGGTAGGCATCCACCAGCTCCTGGGTGAAGATGATCATGCAACCCGCCAGGACTACCAGATCGATGTTCAGCTCCTTAAGCATATCCACCAGAGCCACAGTCATGGCCTGGTTGGAGGGAAATTCCTTCCGGGGCAGGACATAACCGGGGATACCGGCGTTTTTGGCCCGCTCCAGGGCATAGGCCCCGGCCTTGGAGGAGATGACTGCGACGATCTCACCGCCAGCCAGTTCGCCCCGGGCCTGGGCATCGATCAGGGCCTGCAGATTGGTACCGCCGCCGCTGACCAGAACCGCAATTCTCTTGCCCATTACAGGATCACCTTTTCTTCGCCCTCGATGATCTCACCGATGACGTAAGCATCCTCGCCGTTGGCCTTCAGCACTTCCAGAGCGGTCTCCACCTCAGCGGCGGGGACGACGATGCTCATGCCGACGCCCATATTGTAGGTGTTGTACATATCCCGTTCAGGGATGTTGCCCCACTTGGCGATGGTATCGAAGATGGGCAGGACCTTGATAGCGGACTTGTCGATCTTGGCGCACAGGCCGTCGGGGATGGAACGGGGGATGTTCTCGTAGAAGCCGCCGCCGGTGATGTGGGAGATGCCCTTCACATTCACCTTTTCCAGCAGGGCCAGAACGGGCTTGACGTAGATGCGGGTGGGAACCAGCAGGGCTTCGGCAATGGTCTTGCCGCCCAGCTCCTCCCGTGCCACGTACAGCTCGGGGTTGTTGTTGTCAATATCGAAGACCTTACGGCACAGGGAGAAGCCGTTGGAGTGGATACCGGTGGAGGGCAGGGCGATAACCACGTCGCCTGCTGCCATCTTGCTGTTGTCCAGGATCTTCTTCTTATCCACGATGCCCACAGCGAAGCCTGCCAGGTCGTAGTCTTCCACAGGCATCATGCCGGGATGCTCGGCAGTCTCGCCGCCGATGAGGGCAGCGCCGGACTGGACGCAGCCTTCTGCCACGCCGCCCACGATCTCGGCGATCTTTTCGGGGACGTTCTTGCCGCAGGCGATGTAGTCCAGGAAGAACAGGGGCTTTGCGCCGACACAGATGATGTCGTTGACGCACATAGCCACGGCGTCGATGCCGATGGTGTCATGCTTGTCCATCAGGATGGCCAGCTTGACCTTGGTGCCGCAGCCGTCGGTACCGGAGACCAGAACAGGCTCCTCCATGCCGGCGATGGGCAGACCGAAGCAGCCGCCGAAGCCGCCCACGTCGTCCAGGCAGCCTTCGTTACGGGTGCGGGCCACGTGCTTCTTCATCAGTTCCACAGCCCGGTAACCGGCGGTGATGTCCACACCGGCGGCAGCGTAGCTGGCGGAATAGGAATTCTTGTGATCCATTTTTATGTAGCTCCTTTACAGAAGTTAGTTTTTTCCGGAATGCAAAATGCAAAGTGCATAATACAAAATGAATGTATCTGCTTCGCAGATGATTTGAATTTATGGGAAGTGATTCTGCATTCTGCATTCTGCATTCAGCATTATGCATTTACTCCTTGCCGGACCAGCAGTAGGTACAGACCTTATCCCGGTCCAGGCCGATGGCCTCCAGCAGGCCATCCAGGGTCTGATACCCCAGGGAATCGAAACCCATCTCCTCACAGATGGCTTTCAGCATGCACTGGCCCCGCTCTGTGGTGGGATCGGCATACTCGTCAATGTGCTGCTGTCCCACATTCCCCTCCAGGTTCTGGATGGTCTTACGGGTCAGCAGTTCCATCTGGGACTTGGAACTGGAGAAATTCAGGTACTTGCAGCTGTACATGATGGGCGGGCAGGCAGAACGCATATGTACTTCCTTGGCGCCGCTATTGTACAGGAATTCCACGGTTTCCCGAAGCTGGGTGCCACGGACGATGGAATCGTCCACCAGCAGCAGCTTCTTGCCCTCGATCAGCTCCGGTACGGGGATCTGCTTCATTTCCGCCACCAGGTTGCGCATCTCCTGGTTGGAAGGAGTAAAGGAACGAGCCCAGGTGGGCGTATACTTGACGAAGGGCCGGGCAAAGGGCTTGTGGGAGTGGTTGGCATAGCCGATGGCATGGGGCAGACCGGAATCGGGAACGCCTGCCACATAGTCAACATCCGGCGCGATACCCCGTTCCTCTTCATTCTGAGCCATGATCTCGCCGTTGCGGCAGCGCATGACCTCCACGTTGCGGCCCTCGTAATTGGAGTTGGGGTAACCGTAATAGGTCCACAGGAAGGCGCAGATCTTCATCTTGTCGCCGGGAGCGGAAAGCTGCTCCACACCGTCCACGGTGATCTTCACGATCTCGCCGGGGCCCAGGTTATAGCAGGGGGTATAGCCCAGCTTCTGGCAGGCGAAAGATTCCATGGATGCGCAGCAGCCATTTTCATTCTTGCCCACCACAATGGGCAGGCGGCCCAGCTTGTCCCGGGCGGCGATGAGGCCATCGGGAGTCAGCAGCAGGATGGTGCAGGAGCCCTCCACCCGTTCCTGGGCATAGCGGATGCCGTCCACCAGGTTGTCGCAGCGGTTGATCAGGGCGGCGATCAGTTCGTTGCCGTTGACCTTGCCGGAGGACATGGCCATGAAGTAGTGGCCGGGGCCGGAGAAGGTCTCCGCCACCAGGTCCTCGTCATTGCTGATCATGCCCACGGTGGCGATGGCGAACATACCCAGGTGGCTGCGGACCAGCAGGGGCTGGGGATCGGTATCGGAAATACAGCCCACGCCTGCGGTGCCGCCCAGCTTGGTCAGGTCACCTTCAAACTTGGTGCGGAAGGGGGTGTTTTCAATATTGTGAATCTGGCGCTGAAACCCCTTCTCCGGGTCATAGAAGGCCATGCCGCCCCGCTTGGTGCCCAGGTGGGAATGGTAGTCAGTGCCAAAGAAAACGTCGTATTTGCATTCTTTGCGGGAAATTGCCCCGAAGAAACCACCCATAGTTGGTTTTCCTCCTTGAAAAGTAGTACAAGGCCTCCCCGAGAGGGAGATGCCCCGTGAGGGCAGAGGGATGGGTGCACCCCTCAGTCACCTCGGTGACAGCCCCCTCAAAGGGAGCCTTAAAAATCAAGCAAAGAACAGCTTGTTCAGGGTCATGGGGTCGATGTACTCGCCGTCCTTGTAAACGCGCATATTGCCGGAGGCGATCTCGTCGATCAGCATAACGTTGCCCTGGGGATCGTAGCCGAACTCGAACTTGATGTCGTACAGGTCCAGGCCCTTTTCCTTCAGGTCATCGGCCACGATCTTGGTGATGGCCTGGGTCTGTGCCTTCAGGGAATCATACTGCTCAGCGGTCATGACGCCCAGGTCCACCAGGCCGTCCTTGGTGACCAGGGGATCGCCCTTCTCGTCGTTCTTGAAGGTGGTCTCAACATAGGCGGGCAGGTCCTGGCCCAGGGTGCAGTAGTCGGAGTAGCGGCGGAAGAAGGAACCCACAGCCTTGTAGCGGCAGATGACCTCCAGGCCCTTGCCGAAGACCTTTGCGGGCAGGACTTCCATGGTGGTGTCGTTCAGGTTGGCGGAAACATAGTGGGTGCGGATGCCGGCGGCATTGATCTTCTCGAAGAAGTAGATGGACATACGCAGGTTCACATCGCCCACGCCTTCGATGGTCAGGCCAACGGAGTTCTCACCGGGATCGAAAACGCCGTCCTTACCGGTGCAGTCGTCCTTAAACTTCAGCAGGCAGTTGCCATTGGGGAGAGCATAAACGT
Organism: Oscillospiraceae bacterium; assembly: GCA_036308745.1. Lineage (GTDB taxonomy): Bacteria > Bacillota > Clostridia > Oscillospirales > Oscillospiraceae > Faecousia. The sequence goes on from JAXJVC010000080.1 coordinate 4,296, forward strand.
TCTTGGTCTTACCGGTGTACAGCAGCTTGAGATTTTCCATGTTAAATTACCTCTTTCTGGAATATAAATAATCTATAATTGGGTTTACTTACTAGGTTTCAGGCCTCCCCTTTGAGGGGAGGTGGGCCGCCGTAAGGCGGCTCAGTCAGCTGCGCTGACAGTTCCCCCGGAGGGGAGCCTTTTTACTTGTTCAGTTCTGCCTGGAGGGCAGCGTCCTTTTCCAGGACCTTGGCGGCGTCTGCCTTGCGCTTGGCATCCAGACGGGCGGCCAGCTCGGCATCCTCAACAGCCAGGATCTGGGCAGACAGCAAGGCGGCATTCACGCCTCCATTGATGGCAACGGTAGCAACAGGGATACCGGAGGGCATCATAACCGTAGACAGGAGCGCGTCAATGCCGTCGAGACAGGTAGACTTGCAGGGAATGCCGATGACAGGCAGGGTGGTGTTGGCTGCAATGGCACCGGCCAGATGGGCTGCCATGCCGGCAGCGGCAATCATAACGCCAAAGCCGTTGCTGCGGGCGGATACGGCAAAATCCCGAGCTTCCTCGGGTGTGCGGTGGGCAGAATATACGTGGCACTCATAGGGAATGCCCAGGGAATCCAGGGTATCCATGGTCTTGCGCAGGATCGGCAGGTCACTGTCGCTGCCCATGACAATTCCAACTTTTTTCAATGGTTTACCTCCTTGACAGAAAAAAGGGCGCACTTACTCCCAGACGTGTAAGTGTGCCCAGACGGTCGGCGCATAATGCCCTTACTCCATGTGGTGCTCCACTTGTTCCGTCAGTCATAAGGGTCTGCTTCAAAATACGGATTCATTATAGCACGAAGGTCGAAAATCGTCAATTCGCATTCAGCCAATTTCCCGTAAATTTTGAATCCGTTCCATGTATATCTTGCCAAATCGGCATGGTTTTCTCAGATTGCTGCCGCTCCATTGCGTTTCGGATACCGCTGCAGGGGCTGCATGCGCCACCTTAGGGGAGGGTACGTTAAGCAACAGTTTATGGCTTATCAACACGTTGAACACCCCGAAAGCCACAGCTTTCGGGGTGTGATGCAATTATGCAAAGAAGAAGGTATACAGGCCGTAGACGAAGATCACGCCTACGATGGCGGGCAGCACGTAAGTCATGTAGGGCCGCATCCATTTTGCCACCTTCAGGCCCTTGCCCTCGTTGGCCTCTGCCAGGAATTTCTCCCAGCCCCAGCCGTAGCGGGTGGTGCAGAAAATGATAAAGATCAGGGAGCCAACAGGCAGCAGCACATTGCTGACCACGAAGTCCTCGCTGTCCAGGATATCCCGGCCGGCGATGGGACGAACGTTGCTCCACAGGTTATAGCCCAGGACACAGGGCAGGCCCAGCAGGAACAGGCCAGCGCAGCAAATGGCGCAGGTCTTCTTCCGGCTCCAGCCGGTGAGTTCGCTGATACAGGACACGATGTTCTCAAACACCGCCAGAACGGTGGAGAAAGCGGCGAAGGTCATGAACAGGAAGAACAGGCTGCCCCAGAACTGGCCCATGGGCAGGTTATTGAACACGTTGGGCAGGGTCATGAAGATCAGGGCGGGACCGCTCTTCACATCCACGCCGTATGCGGAGCAGGCAGGGAAAATGATCAGGCCGGCACACAGGGCTACCATGGTATCCAGCACACAGACCCGGACGGATTCGCCCATCAGGGCCCGCTCCTTGCCGATGTAGCTGCCGAAGATCGCCATGGCACCGATGCCCAGGCTCAGGGTGAAGAAGGCCTGGTTCATGGCGCCTACCACCACATTGAAGATGCCCTCCTCCTGCATCTTGGCAAAGGAAGGGATCAGGTAGAACTTCAATCCTTCCTCGCCGCCCTCCAGGAAAATGCTGTTGGCTGCCAGGACCCACATCATCACGATCAGAGCCAGCATCATCCACTTGGTGACCCGCTCCAGACCCTTCTGAACGCCCAGGGAAATAATGGCGAAACCGGAGACCACCACGATGGCCATATAAATGGTCATCTTTACAGGATTGCCCTGCATGGAAAGGAACGCGCCGTCAATGGCCGCGGAATCCAGTCCCCCAAAGGCACCGGTAGCGGTATCCACAAAATACTGGAGCATCCAGCCGCAGACGGTGGTATAGAACATCATCAGCACAACATTGCCGATGAGACACACATAGCCGTGCCAGCCCCACTTGGAACCGGGCTTCAGCTCCTGGTACATCTTCAGGGGGCTTTTCTGGGCTGCCCGGCCCATGGCAAACTCCATAGTCAGAACAGGAACGCCCATGATCAGCAGGAACAGCAGATACACAGCAACGAAAGCGCCGCCGCCGAACTTACCTGCCATCCAGGGGAATTTCCAAACGTTGCCCACGCCGATGGCGCAGCCTGCGCTGAGGAGCAGGAAACCAAGACGGCTTCCCAGGTGTTCTCTTTGCATATTGAGTCCTCCAAACAAAAAACTGGGATTATTATAAATATGTGTGCGGGGAATGTCAATTTCCAATAAAATAATTTTTGAAATAATATCTGGTTCAGGGCTTCGCCCTGGGAGAAGGCCCGAATTGTCCGGTTCATAAATTATTTACGCATTTTCCATTTTTCCTCTTGCATTTTCTTCCTCCTTGCGCTATTATGTATTAGCACTCAAGGTCAAGGAGTGCTAAACCGTGTAGATAAATGCGGGACGGTCCTTCCGATACCCGCGGTCTAATACAATATATATGTATGGAGGAATCACGTATGAAACTGAAGCCTATGGCAGACAACGTTCTGCTGAAGCAGCACGAAGCCCAGGAGACCACTGTCTCCGGCATTATCCTGGCCACCACCAGCAAGGAAAAGCCCGCCATCTATGAGGTGGTCTCCGTCGGCCCCGGCACCAAGGATGTGACCATGACCGTCACCGCCGGTGAGAAGGTCGTCGTCGGCAAGTTCGTCGGCACCGATGTGACCATCGACAAGGTAGACTACAAGTTCGTAAAGCAGGATGATATCCTGGCTGTCGTCACCGACTGATTTTAGGAGGAACTTTTACTATGGCAAAAATGATTGTTTACGGCGAAGAAGCCCGCAAGAAGCTGCAGTCCGGCATTGACCAGCTGGCCAATACCGTTAAGGTCACCCTGGGCCCCAAGGGCCGCAACGTGGTTCTGGGCAAGAAGTACGGCGCTCCCCTGATCACCAACGATGGCGTTACCATTGCTAAGGAAGTGGAGCTGGAGGATGCCTTTGAGAACATGGGCGCCCAGCTGATCCGGGAAGTCGCCACCAAGACCAACGACGTTGCCGGCGACGGCACCACCACCGCTACCGTTCTGGCTCAGGCCATCACCCGCGAGGGTCTGAAGAACCTGTCCGCCGGCGCAAACCCCATGGTCATGCGCAAGGGCATCGACAAGGCTGTTGCCGCCGCTGTTGCCGCCATTAAGGCCAATTCTGAGCCTGTTACCGGCTCCGCTGCCATCGCCCGCGTCGGTGCTGTCTCCTCCGGTGACGAGTCCATCGGCGCTCTGATCGCAGAGGCCATGGAGAAGGTGGGCACCGAGGGTGTCATCACCATCGAGGAGTCCAAGACCGCTGAGACCGGTCTGGACGTTGTGGAAGGCATGCAGTTCGACCGGGGCTACATCTCCCCCTACATGGTCACTGATACCGACAAGATGGAAGCCGTCCTGGACGACGCTTATATCCTGATCACCGACAAGAAGATCTCCTCCATCCAGGAGATCCTGCCCATCCTGGAGCCCATCGTCAAGGCCGGCCGGAAGATGATGATCATCGCTGAGGACGTGGAAGGCGACGCTCTGGCTACCCTGCTGCTGAACCGCCTCCAGGGCCGCTTCAACATCGTCTGCGTCAAGGCACCCGGCTTCGGTGACCGCCGCAAGGAGATGCTGCAGGACATCGCCGTGCTGACCAACGGCACCGTGATCTCCTCCCAGCTGAACATGGAACTGGCTGACACCCAGCTGACCATGCTGGGCCACTGCCGCCAGATCGTGGTCACCAAGGACACCACCACCATTGTGGACGGCGACGGCGATCCCGCCGAGATCGCTGCCCGCGCCCAGATGATCCGGGCCTCCATCGCCACCACCACCTCCGACTACGACCGGGAGAAGCTCCAGGAGCGTCTGGCAAAGCTCTCCGGCGGCGTAGCCGTCATCAAGGTTGGCGCTCAGACCGAGATCGCCATGAAGGAGCAGAAGCTGAGAGTCGAGGATGCCCTGAACGCTGCCCGCGCAGCTGTTGAGGAAGGCATCGTGGCCGGCGGCGGTACCGCCCAGGTCAACGCCGTTGCCGCTGTTGAGGCGCTGATCGCCACCCTCCACGGCGATGAGAAGACCGGCGCGCGGATCATCGCCTCCGCTCTGCAGGCTCCCATCCGTCAGATCGCCGAGAACGCCGGCGTGGACGGCTCTGTGGTCTACGAGAAGATCAAGAACTCCGGCAAGGTGGGCTTCGGCTACAACGCCTACACCGAGGAGTATGTGGACATGATCGCCAGCGGCATCGTGGATCCCACCAAGGTCACCCGCTCCAGCCTGGAGAACGCAGCCTCCATCGCAGCCTGCGTTCTGACCACCGAATCCCTGGTGGTGGATAAGCCCGATCCCGCAGCAGACGCAGCCATGGCTGCCGCAGCGGCCCAGGGCGGCGGAATGTACTAATTGTGATAAAACGGACACCGGAATTTCCGGTGTCCTTTTTTATCATGAAGCGGGCTGTGCCCATGAAGTTTGCTGCGCAAATGAAGTGTGCTTCGCACATGAAGTTCTTTGTCTTGCAGGTAGAAGAGGCTTGGCGGCGAAGCCCCATACCTTTCCCCGGGGGGAAGGCTTTGGCGCTTCCGCGCCAGTGCATATGGTTTCGATGTCACGTTACGCTGCACATACTCCAGACATACTTTCCCTTCCCAACGCATACAATCTCCCAGGTGAAGGAGGGATGGACATGGCAGACGGGCAATTTCCCCACAAGCTGATCCTGAACGAACGGCAGAAGCTGACCATGACCGGCGTGACGGAGGTGGTCAGCTTCGAAGACAGCGGGGTAGTACTGCAGACCTCTCTGGGGACGCTGATGGTCCAGGGCCGGGACCTGCAGCTCAAAACCCTCTCCCTGGAGGGCGGGCAGGTAGAGGTGGACGGCAATATCTCCGCCCTGGCCTACGCGGAGCCGCGACAGTCCGGCTCCTGGCTGGGCCGTCTGTTCGGATGACCGCCCCGGAGACCGCTCTCCGGCGGTTTGCGCTGAGCTGTCTGCTGGGGGTGGGGCTGGGGATCTGGTACGGCTTTCTGCGGCCCCTGCGCCCCCGGCGGACAGCCCTCAGCGACGGCTTGTTTCTGGCGGGGGCCGCCTGGGCCTGGCTGGAGCTGGGCTTCCGGATCTGCGGCGGGGATCTGCGGCTGGGGTATGCCGCGGGTCTTCCCCTTGGGGGACTGCTCTGGGAGGTGACCCTGGGCAGGCCCCTGCGGCCATTGTTTTCCGGGTTTTGGATGCTTTGGGGGCGTCTTATGGGATTTGTTATCCTTCCCGCAAAAAAAATTTTGAAATTTGCAAAATTTTTCTTTGCATCTGCGAAAAAATGGGTTACAATAAAGTGTAATAACCGTCGGCGCCCCCGGCGGACAGACCGAGGTGTGTCCCGTGAAAAAGCCGGAAAATCCCTTCCGCAATACCAAGGTGGTGGTGCGTTCCTGCCCGCCCCTTCTGAAGATCGTTCTGATCGCCCTTATCGTGCTGTCCGTTACGGCACTGGCAGCGCTGGGCTGGGTGAACGCCAGCATCCGGGCACAGACCCAGGAAATGAGAGAGGAAGCCGCCACTCTGCTGGAGGAAAACGCAGAGCTGGAAGAAAAGATCGGTGAGCTTGGCTCCGTGCAGAGCGTCCAGGACATCGCCCAGGAAGAGCTGGGCCTGGTGGATCCCAATACCGTCATCATCAACCCAAACAGCTAAAAATGGAGGAAGCAGAGCAAACTATGGAGTTAACCGTTGGAGCAGTCCTAGAGGGAAAAGTCAAGTCTATCACCAATTTCGGTGCATTCATCGCCCTTCCGGAAAATAAGACCGGCCTGGTACATATTTCCGAGGTGGCAAACGCCTATGTCAGCGACATCCGCCAGCACCTGACCGAAGGCCAGGACGTGAAGGTGGTAGTCATCGGCACCGAGAACGGAAAATCAACCTGTCCATCAAGCGTCTGGAGCCCAAGCCCCAGCGTGAAAATACCGGCCGGCCCAATTTCCGCGGCAACAGCGGCAGCGGCGGCAACGGCGCACCCCGCCGGGAGGGCGGCAATTTCCAGAATCAGAGCCGTCCCCGTCCCGCCCCTGTGCAGCCCGCAGCCCCCAAGACTGCCGACCAGCTCTTCGAGGAGAAGCTGAAGGCCTTCATGTCCGAGTCCGACAGCAAGCTCTCTTCCATGAAGCAGTACGCAGACCACCGCTCTAAGCGGAGAAGAGGATAACGCAAAAACGGACTGCTGCGCAGTCCGTTTTTAATGCAGAATGCAAAGTGCCAAAGGCATCATTCACTCTGCATTTTGCATTCCAAGGAAGCAGGTGAACGCTATGCAAACCGTTGTGATCACCGGCGGTTCCCGGGGAATTGGGGCCGCGGCGGTGGAATTGTTCGCCGCCCGGGGAGACCGGGTGTATTTTCTGTACGAAAAGAATCATGAATCCGCCCGGTCCGTGGCAGAAAAGTCCGGAGCCACAGCCATCTGCTGTGACGTGGCCGACGGCCAGGCCGTCCGGGCCGCTTTCGCCAAAATTCCCGATGTGGACATCCTGATCTGCAACGCCGGTATCTGCCAGTATGGGCTGATGAGCATGACCGCGGAGGAGGACTGGGACCGGATCTTCGCCGTGAACGTCAAGGGTATCTATCACTGTGTCAACGCCGCCATGCCCAGCTTCCTGAACAAGCAGCGCGGCGCCATCGTCACCGTGTCCAGTATGTGGGGCCGGGTGGGGTCCTCCTGCGAGGCAGCCTACTCCGCCACCAAAGGCGCGGTGATCGCCCTGACCAAGGCACTGGCAAAGGAGCTGGGACCCAGCGGCATCCGGGTGAACTGCGTAGCCCCCGGGGTGATCCTGACGGATATGTGCGCCAGCGTGGACCCGGAGGTCCTTGCCGACATGGCGGAGGAAGCCCCCCTGGGCCGCAACGGTACCCCCATGGATGTGGCAAAGGCCATGGCATACCTGGCCGACGCGGATTTTGTCACCGGACACGTGCTGAACGTGGACGGCGGATATGTAATGTAACAAAGGAGAAAGAAAATCATGAAAATTGCCATCGGCTGTGACCACGGCGCACTGGCGCTGAAGAATAAAGTTTACGCCCATCTCACCGCACAGGGCCACGAGGTTGTGGACTTCGGTACCCACACCCCCGACTCCTGCGACTACCCCGACTTTGCCGGGGCCGCCGCCAAGGCCGTCGCCCAGGGCGAGTGCGAGAAGGGCATCGTTCTATGCACCACCGGCATCGGTGTATCCATCGCCGCCAACAAGGTCAAGGGCATCCGCTGCGCCCTGCTTTCCGACCTGATGAGCGCACGGCTCACCCGGGAGCATAACGACACCAACATGATGGCCCTGGGCGCAGGTGTGGTGGGCGAGATGCTGGCGCTGGAGATCGTGGACACCTGGGTCGGCACCGACTTCTCCCAGGAGCCCCGGCACCAGAGAAGAATCGACAAGATGATGGCTCTGGAAAAATAACGTAAATACTTCATAACAAACAGAGGACAGTTGCAAAAAACTGTCCTCTGTTTGTTATCAAAACCGATATCCCGCGTCCAGCAGGCGCATCAGGGCATTGTTGGCTTCCTCGTCGGTGAAAAGCTGGGTGAACCGCTTGTCCACCACCAGAGCCTCCAGGCTCAGCTCCAGATGACCCTTGTCCGCCAGGATGTTGAAGCCGTCGCTGACCCGGTTGCCGGACAACGCCCGGCGGGCAGTCTTCATAGCGTCCGCGTCCTCCACAGGCCGCATCCGCACGCCCATGCGCTGGGCCTTCTCCCGGTTCGCCGCCCATGCGGCAATGAATTTCTGTTCCATGTTTTTCTCCTTCTGATTCTGGGATAAATTGTCGTTTTATAGTATGTCTGCACGCCCTTGCGCGCTAAGTTTTCCTCCATTATACCCCTTTCCCGGGCAAATTACAAGCCGGCAAGCAGGACAGAAGTTTCAGATGGGATTAAGCTCCCCCGCGAGGTCACTTTTGAAATAAATAAAGTGCATACAGCAGGGCGGCTTGCCCTCAAGCCGCCGCATTTTACGCAAACTTGTTTTTTGCGGCGCTGCCCAATTTTCTTGTTGCAATATACCCAAAATTGAGCTATCATATATGTGCAAAAATATAGATTACCAGTTTTGTTTCAGGAGGTTGCTATGAACATCCAAGCAGCAGCTGATGAATACGCCCAGGCGCTGCGCCTGGGACAAAAAGAATACCGGGAGCTGGTAATGACCGGCAGCCCCCCTTACCCTGCCGTTCTGGACGAGATCCTGCCGGAAACCGGCGCCGATACCGCCGTCCTGGACATCGGACTGGTGGAGATCCCCGCCGAGCGGATCGTGGGCAC
>JAXJVC010000081.1:0-1642 GCA_036308745.1 Oscillospiraceae bacterium
CCTAAGCTTAGTTTGCGTGTGCATTAAGCCACAGTAGGGCGGGCTGCCCTACAGAAAATGTGTATATTCTTTGCACCACAGTTGGCCATACGGCTGTGACGCATGGATATAGATGCGGGGTAACCCGCGTTGGGATGAGGGATCATCCCGAAGAAAAATCGGACGGGATCTCGTCCCAATTGAATTTTGAAAGGAGATCTATAACCATGAAGAAAAATCGTGCCATGAGATTAGCAGCCCTGATGCTGGTTCTCGTTATGATGACTTCCTGCTTCGTGGGCGGTACTTTCGCAAAGTATACCACTTCTGCAGATGTGGAAGATGAGGCTCGCGTTGCTTACTGGGGCTTTACTCAGAAGGATGATATTACTTTCAATCTGTTTGAGTCCAACGATAAGGGCGTTATGAACAATGGCTCTGGTCTGCTGGCTCCTGGCTCTGAGGGCAGTGCAAAAATTAAGTTTGTTTACACCGACAATGGTACTACCGCTACTGCTCCTGAGGTTGACTATACCTTCAACATTACTGTAACTGCTACTGGCTCTGAGGCCTTTGCTGCAGATACTGATGCTTTGGATGATAATCCCAACTTCAAGTGGATGCTGAATACCACAGAGTATGACACTTTTGCCGAGCTTAAAGATGCAATTGAGGCTCTGGATGGCAATATGACTGATGACAAATATGAGGCAGGCACTCTGCCCACTGCTTTTTATGGTACTGGCGATGCAGCAAACGATGGTGTCGAATACACCATCGGCTGGAAGTGGGTATTTGAGACCGCAGGCGAGGGTATGACTGCACAGGACGAGACTGACACCGCTATGGGTAATGCGACCAACTTGGATGATCTGAAAATCAATATCAAGATTACTGCAACCCAGCTTACCTAATTACTTATCGATTACCCTCCACCCCGCTCATATGGCGGGGCGGGGTGGAGGGATTCTCCCGTTGATACGGGGCCGTCTGGGGGCGGTTCGGTATGAGTGGGAGAATGGATGGGGCGTACGCGCCGGATGTTTCCTGACTGGGATTACGGATCGGAGGAAAACCATGAAACGAATTTGGGAAAAGAGAAACCAGTGGCTATTGCCTATGGTTTTGGTATTGTTTATTCTGGAGGTCATTACCCTGCCCTTTGTGATGGGCATTACCTACTCCGGCAGAAGTGAGGCCCCGGACCATGTGCTGACCTACACCAAGGGAAAGCTGACCTGGGACAGCGCCACCGGCATTTCCGCCAACGGCGCGGCGGAGCTGGATCTGTTTGACGCGGTGTATCCCAATGTGGAAAGCGCCGATGGGGAGAATGTGGTGGCGCCCGGTACGGAAGGGTCCAGCATCGTTCGTCTGAAAAACAGCGTCAAGGGCAGTGTGAAGTACACCGCGGTGCTGTACCGCATTCGCACCAGTGAGAATCTGCCTGTGGCGGCAGGTCTTGGTATGGAAGGCCATACCCCGGCGGAAAGCTACGGACTGCCCCAGGGCGTGGAGGAAAGCCAAGTCATCAAAGCAGTGAAGGGCAGTATCCGGGGCGGGGAAATCAAGGATTTTGATATTTCCTGGCTGTGGGATTACTATGAAAGCGCCGAGCAGGACCGGCTGGATACCCTGCTGGGCATTGAACCGGAAGCAGACC
>JAXJVC010000082.1:0-1854 GCA_036308745.1 Oscillospiraceae bacterium
CAAAAGCGGCACAATAAAACGATTAAATCGTTTTATTATGAAACAGTATTATCCCTCAATCCTTCCTGGGCGGCAGCCGGTCAATAATGACCAACAGAAGGGCACAAATCATGCACCCGATGCTGCACAGCAGCCAGATAGCGGACTCGATCATGATCTGCTGGGTAATGGCAAAACCAAAAAACATAAGGCCCACTCCCAAAGCGATGATCGCAAACAGTTTCCAGCAGGACATAAATCCACCTCCACATTCTGTAAGTGATTTTATTATAGCAGAAGTATATGGGGTATTGTGAATAAATTGTAAACGTAGCCGCCCAAATCGGGCGGCTGCTTTCTGTCAAAACGTTGCCACATCGGGATCGGCAGGCTCTGCGCCGGTCTCCACCCGGAGGGCAGTCAGCACAGGACCCATCTCGCCCTTGTACAGGGGATGCTTTTCCGCGCTGATCTTCGCCGTCACCACCACCCAGGAGCGGGACTCCAGCGTTTTGGCATCGGCATAGCGGCAGGGAATGCCGCAGAATTCGATATCATCCACACAGCAGGTCATCACGAACCGGCCGGGAGCGAACATACCTTCCTTCTGGCGGCGAAGCATAGCCACCTGGGCCTTAAAGCTGACGGTCTTGCCGTCATACTTCTGAGGCTCCTCGCTGACATCCCGGTACCACAGAGCGTAATCCTCGTCATTCACGCAGATCACGGGAGCGTTGATATCAAAGGGCAGCGGATCTTCGATGTCGTCAAAGCTGGTGCTGCCATCGGTATAATCATAGAGGATGTCGATGCGGCGGTTGGCGGCCCGGGCCACCTTATGGAAGGGCATCACATCTGCGCCCTTTTCCAGACGGTTGAAAACTACCATCTGAGCGCCCACCAGCTTGTCCATGACTAAGCTCCGCATATTGGCATTATAGGTCATAAAAGTGGTGGAATCGGCAAACATGACCTCCTGCGCCACCACCCAGCTTTCCGGGAAGCGCATATACAGGTCACCCACCTGCTGCATACCGTTCAGCTCCATAACCACCCGTTCCGCCTTGTACTTCTTCTGCAGGCTCTGAAGCTGCTTGGTGGTAACGCTCTGCTGGTCCAGAATCTCCAAAAAGACATTCTGATGGGGATAGGTGGAAGAATCATACTCCTCCTCACCCTCTTCAAACACCAGAAGAAGAGTGCGCTCCCCTGCATTGAACCGGGGATCCTCCAGGGTCTCCTGGATAAACTTCGTCTTGCCGGAATCCAGGAATCCGGTAAAGGAATAAACAGGGATCTGCTGCATACTTACACCCCAAACAGGGCTGCTACGCCCTTCTCGTCCAGCTTGGAACCAATGACGCACAGCTTGCCGGTGATATCGGCGGAACCGCTGCGGACATTGTACTCCTCAGGCACATAGTCGAAATGGATCCAGGTGCCGTCAGCGGCGGGCAGGATGCCCTTGGCCCGCAGGACCATACCATACTTGCCGGTGTCCAGTTCCTTCAGGGCAGCCTCAACAGCGGCCTTCTCGAACTTCTTGGCAGTCTCCACGCCCCAGGAGGTGAATACCTCGTCAGCGTGATGATGGTGGTGATGCTCATGGTCGTGGCAGCCGCAGGTGCAGTGTTCATCGTGATCATGATGATGGTGGTGCTCGTGTTCATGATGGTGATGCTCATGATCATGACCGCAGCAGCAATGCTCCTCATGGTCATGGTGGTGATGCTCGTGATCGTGGCCGCAGCAATGCTCCTCATGGTCATGGTGGTGATGCTCATGATCATGATGGTGATGGTCGTGATCGTGGCAGCCGCAGGTGCAATGCTCGTCATGGTCATGATGGTGGTGATGCTCCTGCTCCAGCTTGGC
>JAXJVC010000083.1:0-1850 GCA_036308745.1 Oscillospiraceae bacterium
ACCAAGCTGAAGGCTGATGCCGAGGCCTACCTGGGCACCACCGTCACCGAGGCTGTCATCACCGTCCCCGCTTACTTCTCCGACGCACAGCGTCAGGCCACCAAGGACGCAGGCAAGATCGCCGGCCTGGAGGTCAAGCGTATCATCAACGAGCCCACCGCTGCTGCTCTGGCCTACGGCATGGATAAGGAAGCCGAGCAGAAGATCATGGTCTACGACCTGGGCGGCGGCACCTTCGACGTGTCCATCCTGGACATCAGCGAGGGCGTCATCGAGGTTCTGGCTACCGCCGGCGACACCCGCCTGGGCGGCGACGACTTCGACCAGCGGATCATGGACTACCTGGTTGCTGAGTTCAAGAAGGCTGAAGGCATCAACCTGGCCAACGACCGTGTTGCCATGCAGCGTCTGAAGGAGGCCGCTGAGAAGGCCAAGATCGAGCTTTCCGGCATGACCACCACCAACGTCAACCTGCCCTATATCACCGCCGATGCCACCGGCCCCAAGCACCTGGACGTGACTCTGTCCCGTGCCAAGTTCAATGAGCTGACCGCTGATCTCGTGGAGCGCACCATGAAGCCTGTCCGTCAGGCTATGTCCGATGCCGGTCTGGCAGCTTCCGACCTGAACAAGGTCCTGCTGGTTGGCGGCTCCACCCGTATCCCCGCTGTCCAGGAGGCTGTTAAGTCCATTACCGGCAAGGAAGGCTTCAAGGGCATCAACCCCGACGAGTGCGTGGCACTGGGCGCAGCCATCCAGGGCGGCGTTCTGACCGGCGATGTCCAGGACATCCTGCTGCTGGACGTTACCCCCCTGTCCCTGGGCATTGAGACCATGGGCGGCGTGTTCACCCGTCTGGTGGACCGCAACACCACCATCCCCACCAACAAGAAGCAGATCTTCTCCACCGCCGCTGACGGCCAGACCTCCGTTGAGGTCCACGTGCTCCAGGGCGAGCGTGAGATGGCTGCCTACAATAAGACTCTGGGCCGCTTCCAGCTGGGCGGCATCGCTCCCGCTCCCCGCGGTGTTCCCCAGATCGAGGTTTCCTTCGACATCGATGCCAACGGCATCGTCAAGGTCTCCGCAAAGGACCTGGGCACCGGTAAGGAGGCCAACATCTCCATCACCGCTTCCACCAACATGAGCCAGGACGAGATCGACAAGGCTGTCCGCGAGGCTGAGCAGTTTGCTGCCGAGGATAAGGCCCGTAAGGAAGAGGTCGACACCCACAACGCCGCTGACCAGACCATCTACCAGACCGAGAAGACCCTGAACGAGCTGGGCGACAAGATCAGCGCCGACGAGAAGGCCTCCATCCAGACCGCTGTTGACAACCTGAAGGAAGCCAACAAGGGCACCGACATTGCCGCCATCAAGGCCGCTACCGAGGAAGTCCAGAAGGCCTTCTACGCTGTCTCCGAGAAGCTGTACCAGCAGGCCGCTCCCCAGGGCGAACAGGCCGGCTACCAGGCTCCCGCTGACGACGGCGTGGTGGACGCTGACTACGAGACCGTTGACTAATTGAAAAAGCCCGAGGGGCGGCAAAACGCCGCCCCTTTTCGGTGCATCTGTATTGATATACTGTAGGGGAGGGTCTTGACCCTCCCGCCAAAAATCCGAAAGGATTTTTGGATTTCCCGAAGGGAAAGAAAAATTCCGCCTTACGGCGGTACGATGCGTCCCGCATCGCCGGGAGGGTCAAGACCCTCCCCTACAATGTTTTTCGTGAGGTATACGAAAATGGCAGAAAACAAACGTGATTACTATGAGGTACTGGGCGTCGAGAAGGGCGCCAGTGCCGAGGAAATAAAGAAGGCCTACCGCAAAAGCGCCATGAAGTACCACCC
>JAXJVC010000084.1:0-7256 GCA_036308745.1 Oscillospiraceae bacterium
CCCAGTTCATCCCGGATGTCCAGGTAACGGTTTGCGATCATTTCAAAAATGCTGGAGCAATCCACGCCATACTGAACATGGGCATGGCACAGGAACAGCAGGTCCGTCAGCTTATGGTCACCGCTGAAGCGCTTGCCTGCGGCGGAAACAATAACAACCTTCCGCTGGGGGTCAGCCAGCAGGATGTCCCGGATCTTACGGTACTGGCCGGCGTCAGCCATGGAGCTGCCGCCAAATTTCACTACTTTCATTTCTAAAATACCTCTCTTAACACTCGGTAGGACGGCTTGCCCGGCATCTCAAAGCCTTCCCCTTGAGGGGAAGGCGGGCCGGATGAGGTGTAGCCGCCCCAGGCGGCGTTACCATAGCAGCCAAGCCTTCCATCCTTACTTTATATATTACACAATGGCAGCAACAAATGCCTCAGGATTCTCCTTCAGCCAGGCGTGCATCTGATCCACCGCGACTTCCTTGGTGATCACGGCATCGCCCCAAACCTCTGCGGTCTCGCCGTTCCAGTTGCCCCGGACATACCAGGTGAGCTTCTCGCTGTTGTCAGCAGCCACCTTGCCGCCGTAGGGAGCATAGAAGCCCTTTCCGGCAAGCACATCCACCAGGTCCTGCACCACATTATATGCAGTGGGATACCGGCCTGCGCCCTGACCGTAGAAGCTCATGCGCTCAGAAGTCTCGCCAACGAAGGTGATCAGGTTGTAGTTCATGGGAACGGCAGCCTCAGGCTCACCCTCCTTCACCAACGTGGGCTGAACATATGCGCTGTAGCCGTTCTCGGTGCGCTTTCCGGTGGAAATCAGCTTGCAGACCAGGCCGTGGGCCTTAAAGTTCTCCACATCCTCAGCCTTGATGTTGCGGATGCCCGCCACAGGAACGGTCTGCTTGTCCAGAGACACGCCGAAGGCAATGTTGGAGGACAGAATCACCTTGTGCCAGGTGTCGATGCCGTCCACATCAGTGGAAGGATTGGCCTCGGCATAGCCCAGCTTCTGCGCCTGCTTCAGCACATCGTCGTAATTCAGGCCCTGACGGGTCATGTTGTCCAGAATGTAGTTGCAGGTGCCGTTCATGATGCCGCCTACAGAGTTGATCTTCTGGACCCGGCGGGAACGCTCCAGCTCAGACAGCCAGCCAATACCGCCGCCGACAGCAGCGGTGGAACGGAACTTCACGCCCTTGCTTTCTGCCAGAGGCAGCAGCTCATCATAGAAGGTGCAAACCAGCGCCTTGTTGGAAGTGACCACGTTCTTGCCGGCCTCGATGGCAGCACGGACAAACTCATAAGCGGGATGCAGGCCGCCCATGGCCTCCACCACGGTATCAATGGAATCATCCTCCAGAATCTGCTTGTAATCCTTCACAGCCTCTGCGTCGGGAAGCTGGATATCCTCCAGGCACAGCACCTTGGTTACCTGCATATCGTCCCGGGCACAGGTGATCTCATACACACCCCGGCCCACAACGCCGAAGCCCAACAATCCGATCTTCATGCAAATTTCCTCCATCACATTTCTTGGTCATGGTATAAAAAACAGATGTGTCCATCTCGAAAACACTTGCTTTTTTACGAAAAACAGTATATCATATACCTACTCAAATTTCAACTGCACCAAAAAGCCAAGGATTCCTTTTGAATCTGTGACTTTTTGTGCAATTAGCAAAGAAAACCCTAATATTTTGGAGGTCACTATGTTCTATCATTCCACCCGCGGCCAGAGCGCCCGCGTTGACAGCGCCCAGGCTGTTCTGGAGGGTCTCGCCCCTGACGGCGGCCTGTATATGCCCGAATCCCTGCCTTCCTTTGACTGGAAAGCCTGCCTGGAAGGCTCCAGCATGGATATGTCCACCGCCATCCTCTCCGCCTTGCTCCCCGATATCCCCAATATGCCCCAGCTTGTAAAAAATGCCTACACCGGCAAATTTGAGACCGAGGACCTGACCCCCACCGTTCCCGTGGGTGGTTTCCACGTGCTGGAGCTGTTCCGCGGCCCCACCTCCGCTTTCAAGGATGTGGCTCTGTCCATGCTCCCCCAGCTCCTCACCGCATCCAAGTCCGCCAAGGGCATGGAAGAGGACATCCTGATCCTCACCGCCACCTCCGGCGACACCGGCAAGGCCGCCCTGGAGGGCTTCCATGACGTCCCCGGCGTACGCATCTGCGTGTTCTACCCCCACGGCGGTGTCTCCCAGGTCCAGCGGGCCCAGATGGTCACCCAGGAGGGCAACAACGTAGCTGTCTGCGCCATCCACGGCAACTTTGATGATGCCCAGACCGGCGTGAAGAACGTCTTCGCCGCCTGCCGGGATAAGGAACTGCCCTTCAAGCTGTCCAGCGCCAACTCCATTAACATCGGCCGCCTTGCCCCCCAGATCATGTACTACTTCCGCGCCTACCGGGACCTGCTGGATGCAGGCAAAATCAAGCTGGGTGACGAAGTGAACTTCTCCGTCCCCACCGGCAACTTCGGCGACATCCTGGCTGGCTACCTGGCCAAGAAGCTTGGCCTGCCCGTTGGCAAGCTGATCTGCGCCTCCAACGCCAACAATGTCCTCACCGACTTCATCCGCACCGGCACTTACGACCGCCAGCGCCCCCTGCTGAAGACCACCTCCCCCTCCATGGACATTCTGGTGTCCTCCAACCTGGAGCGCCTGCTGTACCTGCTGTCCGGAGATACCACTCTGGTCGCTGACCTGATGAAGAAACTGAACACCGAGGGTGCCTACACCGTCCCCGCTTCCCTGCTGGAGACCATCCAGACCGAGTTCTGGGCCGCCTACTGCGACGATGACCGTGCCGCCGAAATCATGGGCCGGGTCTACCAGGAGCTGGGCTACCTCTGCGATCCCCACACCGCTTCCGGCTGGGCCGCCGCCGAAGACTACACCGCCCAGACCGGCGATAAGCGCCCCATGGTGGTCCTGTCCACCGCATCTCCCTACAAATTCCCCGTTGCCGTCCTCACCGCCATCGGCGGCGATACCTCCGGCAGCGAGTTTGACCAGATGGCCCGCCTGTCCCAGATCTCCGGCGTCACCGTTCCCAGGAATCTGGCCACCCTCCAGGGAAAGGAAGAAAAGCACACCGGTGTCATCGATAAGGACGCCATGCTGGACTACGTCCTAAACTTGTAAAATGCAAAATGCAGAATGCGGAATGCAGAATGATGGTTTCTCATCATTTTGCATTTTGCACTTTGCATTCTGCATTTCAACCTATTTACAGGAGATTTTGAAATGAATCGTGTCACCATCCGCGTCCCCGCCACCACCGCCAACCTGGGCCCGGGTTTCGACGCTTTCGGCTGCGCCCTGAGCCTGTATACCGACGTGACCTTTGAGGAAACGGAGGAGGGGCTGGAGATCACCGGCTGTCCCGAGGAATTTACCGGCCCGGACAACCTGGTCTACACCTCCTATTGCGCCGTGCTGGCCTCCATGAACGAGGAGATCCGGGGCTTAAAGATCCACATCGACTCCCAGATCCCCATCTGCCGGGGCCTTGGCTCCTCCGCGGCCCTGCTGGTAGCCGGAGCCATGGGTGCCAACGTCCTGCGGGGCAACAAGCTGTCCACCCAGGGCTTGCTCAATATCACCAACGCCATGGAAGGCCACCCCGATAACCTGGCCCCTGCCTTTTTCGGCGGCCTCACCGCCTCCATGGTGGACGGCGGCCTGCCGGTAACCGTGAATTTCCCCCTCCACCCGGACTGGGAGTTCCTGGCCCTGGTGCCGGACTTTGACCTTCCCACGACTCTGGCCCGAAGCGTTCTGCCGGAGCAGCTGGGTCGGGCGGATGCCATCTATAACATCGCTCACGGCGCTCTGGTGCTGAAAGCCCTGGAGCTGGGAGACGAAAAGCTGCTGCGCACCGCCATGCAGGACAAGCTCCATCAGAACTACCGAAAAAAGCTGATCCCGGACTACGAAAAGATTCAGGCCCTGGTGCGCACCACCGGTGCGGCCTTCTGCCTCAGCGGCGCAGGCCCCACTCTGCTGTGCATCTCCCGCCATCCCAAGCTCCGGGAGACCCTGGCAAAAAAGCTGGATGCCATAACAGAAAAGAACTGGCAGATGCTGCCCCTCCACGTGGAATTCCAGGGTGCCCATGTAGTCGCTTCGCTATGAAGTGCCTCTTTGCGGCATGAAGTGCGCTTCGCGCATGAAGTATTTCCTGCGGAAACAATATGCAAAAAAGGTCCGTTCACGATTTGTGAACGGACCTTTTTGGATTCAAAATCATCCCGGAGGGACACCTTCATGTGCAAAGCACACTTCATATTGCGAAGCAAATACTTCATGGCGCAGCCACTTCATATGGCCGAAGGGCATACTTCCTTTATTCCATCTCGACCATTTCTTCCTTCAGCTCGCTGCGGCGGATCAGGAAGCGGCGCACAGCAAACAGGCCCGCGATGCAGGCAATGGACGCAATATTGCTCCAGGGATTGTCGTGGCTCAGAACCACGTGCCGGGTGATAGCCACCGTCAGTACCTCCAAAATATTGGCAGGGGTGGTATCGATGAGCATTCGCACAAACTCCAGACCGACCACGATAGTCAGCAGGTTGTGCAGCAGATGGCTCACATCCCGGAAATAGCCTTCCTCGGTGAACATTGCGTAAATTTCCAGGCCCAATGCCGCCAGCAGGGCAAGCAGGGTAATCAGCGCAATGATCCGCTCAACGGTATGCAGCGCCCGGCGGAAAACATGCTCCACCCGCCGGTCCCGGTGGGTCAGCTTGTCGATATAGGCCTGGACCTTGGGGTCATCGGAATGGGGGACACGATGGCTCACAAAGATTCCTCCTCATTGGTATGATATCAGATTATACACGAATTTTACCAAAATTGGAAGTCCCATATTTCCCTTTTTTGTAGATTTTTGTTCCCACTCCGCAGGGGGGCGACACCCACCAAAATGCTTACAACTCTGTCATCCTGAGCGAGCGTAGCGAGTCGAAGGATCTTCGCACCGGCAGGCACTGGTAACCGCCGCAATCTCCTGCTGTCAGGACTCCTCGATTCGCTTCGCTCCCTCGGGATGACAGTCGATTCGAATGGTATAAACCTTTCACTTCCGAAAATGCTGCCCCATTTCCTTCCGGGCCGTCTCCACTTCCTCCCGCAGTTCCCGGGCAGACATCCGCAGCACGCCGCTGCGGAAGCTGGAAAGCTGGACCAGCCCGTCAGAGGAAGCTACCCGCACCGCATAGTTGTTTCCGATCTCATAAGCCAGGGCCTCGATGTAGGCGTCCGCCGTCTCCCCTTCTTTGGTAAACACCACCTGAATGTTGTGGAACTGGCTCTTTTCGCCGGGATTGCCCTTCTGTTTGTAGCCGTCAAATACCACCACAAGCCGGCATTTGGTGAATCCCGCATAGCTGCTCAGGGCGTCGCAGAGCTGCCGCCGGGCGGCATCCAGGTCTTCCCGAGCCTGCGCCGCCAGCTCCTCCCAGGCAAAAATCACGTTGTAGCCGTCCACGATGATATAGCGCTGCTTGGGCGGCTTGATGGTGATCTCCTCCGTGGCAGGCCGGTTGGCCGCCTTTACATTGTACTGGGGCCGCCGGATGGGACCAAATTCCCGCTCCATGATCTTTTCCAGCTCCCGGTCGTCCGCCCGGACATGGCTGGTAATGATCTGAGGCGCTTTTTCCTCTTTCAGACCGCTTTCCAGGTGCATATAGTCCTTCACCTGGTGCCATTTCACGTTAAAGCCCGCGCCATGGGCGCAGAATACGGAATCCGGGGTATTTTCCACATCCGCCTCCGGGTCATAGCCTGTCTCCGCCAGTACTGCCTGGGTGTTGTGGCAGGGGGCGTAGCCCTTCAGGGAAAGCTGCAGCCGTCCCCGGCCCTGGGTGTAGGCTGCCAACGTGTCGGCGTAATCCCGGACCTCCGATGCCGGTACCGTTCCCCGGAGGATAGATTCCGCCCCGGCAGACTCCGGCGCATCAAATTCGCCGCCCATGGCCCGGATATCGGTGATGGCCCGGCCGATCTGTTCCGTGGGCATGGTCAGATCAAACTCATACCAGGGTTCCAGCAGTACAGACTTCGCCTGCATCAGGCCCTGGCGCACCGCCCGGTAGGTAGCCTGGCGGAAATCGCCGCCCTCGGTGTGTTTCAGGTGGGCCTTGCCCACCAAAAGGGTGATCTTCATATCCGTGATGGGCGCACCCACCAGAACGCCCCGGTGTACCTTCTCCGACAGATGTCCGATGATCAGTTTCTGATACTGGATATCCAGCACATCCGTGGGGCACACGGTGTCAAACACCAGTCCACTTCCCCGGGGCAGGGGTTCCAGCAGCAGATGGGCCTCGGCGTAGTGGCGCAGGGGTTCAAAGTGGCCTACGCCCTCCACCGTATTTTCAATGGTCTCCTTATAGAAAATTCGGCGGTCGTCCAGGGTCACATCCAGACCAAACCGTTGCTGCACCAGGCTGCGGAAAATCTCCAGTTGCACCCGGCCCATGATCTGCACATGGATCTGTCCATTCTCCCACAGCAGGTGAAGCTGAGGGTCTTCCTCCTCCAGCAGCCGCAGCTTGGGCAGCACCACCGCCGGGTCGCTGCCCTTGGGCAGATTCACCCGGTAGGTCATTACCGGCTCCAGGGCCGGATCTTTTCCTGTCGGCTCCGCGCCCAGACTCTGCCCCGCAAAGGTGCCTGTCAGCCCCGTTACCGCTGCCACCTGCCCGGCAGTAACCACCTCCGGGCCCAGGAACTTTTCTCCCGAATACTGTCGAAGCTGCAGGACTTTCTCCTCCAGCGTCTCCCCTTTTCGGTTTACATAACGCAGTATGGATCGCACCTTCAAACTTCCGCCGGTGACCTTCAGCCAGGTCAGCCGGTTACCCTGAGGATCCCGGGAAATTTTATATACTTTCGCTCCAAATTCCCCAGGATACGCCCTTTCCGGTGCGTAAATATCCAGAATTTCCAGCAGCTTCTCTACACCCTCCAGCTTCAGACCTGCGCCGAAGCAGCAGGGAAACAACTTCCGTCCGGCTACAAGCTCCCGGATATTCCCGTCCGTGACCTGACCGCTTTCCAGATAATTCTCCAGCAGCGCCTCGTCACACATGGCGCACATTTCCGCAATTTCGTCCTTTTCCGCCCCAAAATCCACGCATCCGGGACCAAGTTGGGTCTGCAATTGGGCGAGGTTCTTCTTTTTTTCCGTCCCCGGCAGATCCATTTTGTTGATAAACAGGAAAGTCGGCACCTGGTAC
>JAXJVC010000085.1:0-5085 GCA_036308745.1 Oscillospiraceae bacterium
CTAAACTGGGCGTAAAAAGCAGACACCAGGGACTTCATCGATGTGCCCTTCATAGGATTTTTAGGCCCTACCTGGAAGATGGCCACCCTGACTAGGATACTGCACCGTCATCGGATATATTAGCATATATTTTGTGAATATACAAGTATTTTTTCACATTTTGTATATTTGTTCATAAGAGCATGCAATTTTATAGATTTTTGAGAAACAGGTCCTCTACGATATCGCTGTGGGTTATGGCGATTTCAATATCCTTCAGCTCTTCCTTTGTAAAGAAGCGCAGATCCTTGGATTCGCTGCTGATGCGCATGGCAGGTTCCTCGTCAAAGTCCAGTCCATAAACAACGATGACCATTCTCCAGATGCTGCCGTCCCGGTAGGCGGCGATCCGGCCGGGGTCGTCATAGACCGCCAGCTTCTGAAACCGGTCCTTATGGATCCGCAGGCCCAATTCCTCATAGACCTCCCGGGCAATGGCGTCCCGGCCGGTCTCCGTTTTCTTACAGCCGCCGCCAACCAGACCCCAGATATCGGAGTCCCGGCGTTTTTCCAGCAGGAGCCTCCCCTTGCAGGTCAGGATGGCATTGGCCCCGAGATGGGCAGGCATAGTGGTTTTAGGGGCGTTCTTCGGGTCGCCCCGGTAAAAGGTGACAATAGCCATAGGGTATCCTCCTTATGATATATTGTCTTTATTTTACCATATTTTATCGTTATTTTCCACCTGTATTTTCACATCTTAATGCAGCTTATGTTGCGGCGGCTTGCCCTCAGGCCGCCCTGCTGAGGTGCATTCAATATATCCGGCGCAGCAGGCACCAGGTGTGGCTGCGAAAGGTGTATTTTAGCTCCAGCATCAATTCCCGTCCGGCAGACCTGGCCAGGCACCGGAACACATGGGCTTCCACCCCGGCATAGGGGATCTCCCAGTCCTTGACAACCGCTTCAATATCAATGCGCTGCATAGCATCTTCCCCATTGGGCATCCGAAGCCGCAGAGGGCGAAGCTCCCCTTCCGCGCTGCACATGGATATCACATCCACCGGACATAGATTCTGTTCCATCCTAGCACCTCCGAACGTTTGTTTTATTATAGCGCATTTGTTCGTATATTGCAACCGTTAATTTGTGGTTGCCTGCCTTATCGGATTTTGCTATAATGATAAAAAGGAGGGATTATATGAATATCCTGCGTATATTTCATATTGGCGCTGATCGCATTCTGGCTAAAAACTGCTGTGTGCAGGGTCACGTCACCATGGTAAGAAACTCTTACCTGCATGTTGTCAAAAAGCCCGTCAGGCTATACGTTAACGACAGGAATACGATTTTCTCCCATTACATCACCTTTACCTATATGGTAGACAACATCCCCTACACCGGAAGGCTGTATGTGGACCTGCGCTATCGCTGCCCTCAAAAAGGCGAAGTTATCGACGTATATTACGACCCGGACAAGCCGAAGCATTACGCCTGCCATTCTTTTGGTCCCGGCGTTGATCCCATTGGGTGGTAACTTTCATGGACACACATTCATTCCCAGGTAAATAATTATTGAGGAAAGAGAACCACATGACCAATCAAGACATTCTGCAGATCGCCTTGCAGCAGTCCGCTTATGACTGTAACTGCAATCCCGAAGATTTTTTATCGAACGAAAATATCATAACCATATCCCGCAAACACCCCCTTGCCAGGAAGTATATTCCCCTCCCCCTGCAGTGCGATCTGGTGTCCTACGGAAGCAATGTCGTTGCCCAAACCTCAGAGGAACTGAGGCCGCTGGTGGAAGCTTATCTGAACAAATACCCTGTGGAACACTGCTTTGAGACACCTCACATCCATGCTCTGGACGAAATGCTTGCGCCTTATGGCCTAAAGGTTTGCTTTATGGCAGAGTATTTTCTCCCAGACGTTTCCCGGTTGAAGGAAACTGATTGCGGCTATACCCTTCGTGTTCTTCAGCCGGAGGATTTTCAGCACCTTTATACCCCACAATGGAGCAACGCCCTTTGTGAAAACCGAAAAGAGCTGGACGTTCTGGCTGTGGGTGCGTACGATCAGGAAAAACTGATTGGCCTTGCCGGATGCTCTGCGGACTGTGAGACCATGTACCAAATCGGCATTGATGTCCTGCCGGAATACCGCCGACATGGAATCGCTACAGCACTTACCGTCCGTCTTGCCAGAGAAATAATGAAGCTGGGAAAGGTCCCCTTCTACTGCGCTGCCTGGTGCAATCTGAAATCCGTAAAGAACGCCATCAAAGCTGGTTTCAGTCCTGCCTGGGTAGAAATTACCGCACGGGAGGTTTCCCTGGTAAACGACATGAATAAATAGAAGGAACACAGAAACGGAGTAACAGAATGCTGCGATACAAATGTCTGGTTTTGGACCACGACGATACGGTAGTCCAGACGGAAAAAGCCATAGGCTATCCTTATTTCAAAGAATATATCGAGCGGGTACGGCCCGGTCATAGCCTCACTTATCCTGAATATGTGGCTGACTGCAGCAATATGATCTTCGCGGATATGTGCCGCCGGAAATGGCAGTTTACGGATGAAGAGCTTCTGGAGGAATATCTGGGCTGGAAAGCCTACAGCTTACAACATATGCCCCCCATTTTCCCCGGGATAGACCGGATCATCCATCGTCAGAAGGAAGAAGGCGGTCTGGTCTGTGTTTCCTCCCTCTCCAGCCGAGATAATATCACCCGTGATTATGCTGAGCATTTTGGCATGCAGCCCGATGTCATTTATGACTATGACCTGCCCCAGGAGCAGCGCAAGCCCAACCCCTATTCCCTGCTGGATATTATGGCGCGGTATGACCTTGCCCCGGAGGAAATTCTGGTGGTAGATGACCTGAAGCTGGCCTGGAGGATGGCTCATCCTCTGGGAGTTCCCGTTGCTTTCGCCGCCTGGGGAAAGCAGGAGTTCCCTGAACTGGCAGAGGAAATGCGCAGTCTTTGCGATTTTTCCTTCGACACCACGGAAGCACTGGAGCATTTTTTGTTTGAGGAAAAATGATATGAAAATTGAACACATTGCCATGTATGTCTGTGATTTGGAAGAGGCCAAAGACTTTTTTATGAAGTACTTTGGTGCAGTTTCCAACAAAAGATACCACAATCCCAAAACCGGTTTCCAATCTTACTTTTTGTCCTTTGAGGACGGTTCCCGGCTGGAAATCATGTCCAAGCCGGAACTAACGGATTCCGTAGATCTTCTGAATCGTTTTGGTTATGCCCACATGGCATTCAGCGTGGGCAGCAAGGAACAGGTGGATGCCCTCACCATGCGGCTGAAAGACGATGGATATGCTGTTTTTAGCGGTCCAAGAACCACCGGGGATGGTTATTATGAAAGCTGTATACTGGGATTTGAGGGAAATCTGATCGAAATCACCGTTTAATCCCCTTGACATTTATGGTATAATACTTTTTGAAACCATAAGGAGGTGAGAGATCTGGAAAAAGCAAGCGTCAAAGTCATGGCCCGGAACCGGGAGGCTTACCACGAATACTTTGTGGAGGAAGAACTGGAGGCCGGCATTGAACTGATGGGCACGGAGGTCAAATCCATCCGGGCAGGCACTCTGAACCTGAAGGATGCCTGGTGCGGCATCAAGGACGGCGAAATGCTCCTGAACCAGATGCATATCTCCCCCTATGACCACGGAAATCGTTTCAACCCAGATCCCCGCCGCCCCCGCCGCCTGCTTCTGCACAAGCGGGAGATCATGCGGCTCTACGGCAAGGTGAAGCAGGACGGCTATGCCCTGATCCCCCTGTCTGTTTATTTCAAGGGCAGCCGGGTAAAGGTAAACGTGGGCCTTTGCAAAGGCAAAAAGCTATATGACAAAAGACAAGCCGCGGCCGAGCGGGACATGAAGCGTCAGATCGACCGGGCAATGAAGGAGAGATTCAGATGAACCCTACATTTAAGATCACCATGGAAAACGGCGGCGTCATCGAGGGTGAGCTGTACCCCGAGAAGGCTCCCCAGAGCGTTCGCAACTTCATCGACCTGTGCAACCACAACTACTACGACGGCCTGATCTTCCACCGGGTCATCCCCGGCTTTATGATCCAGGGTGGTTGCCCCGAAGGTACCGGCATGGGCGGCCCCGGCTACTGCATCAAGGGTGAGTTTTTCTTTAACGGTATCAAGAATGACCTGCGTCACAAGCGGGGTGTTCTGAGCATGGCCCGTTCCTCCTCCCCCAACTCCGCAGGTTCCCAGTTCTTCATCATGCATCAGGATGCCAAGCATCTGGATGGCCAGTATGCCGCCTTTGGCAAGGTCACTTCCGGCATGGATGTGGTGGATGCCATTGCAAAGGTGAGAACCGGTATGGCTGACCGTCCCGTAGAGGAGCAGAAAATTGCTTCCATCACCGTGGACACCAAGGGCGAAACCTATCCCGAACCCAATAAGCTGCCCGATCCCTACGGACGTTTCTAACAGAGTGAAGTGTGGAGAGTGGAGTGTGGAGTTGATCCGCACTTCACCTCTCCCCCAGCACTACACTCTTTACACTCCATACTTCACTCTCTATATGGGGCCGTACTGGTTTCGACGGGGGTAGTGAGGCTGGAATAGCGGGCCGTGGCGCCTGGCCACGATAAAACGGGCAACCTTTTAAATTTAACTGACAACAATCCTGTTGCAATCGCTGCCTAATTAGGCGCGCATCCGCCCCGGAAGGTCCACGAGCCGGGCTCGGGTGTGATTTGAGTGGAGAACGTGCGTACGCAAAGCTTTGCGCGTACCATGCATTATGAAGCTACTGACACGCTGAGGGTGTTTGTTCCCGCTGCGTGGAGGGAATGTAAATAACAAACTGCGCCCGGAGAAGTTCTTTCCAAGTTGCTTTCGGACAGGGGTTCGATTCCCCTCGGCTCCACCAAATAAGACCGATCATTTTGATACGAAAAGTATCTGAATGATCGGTCTTTTCATTGTTGAATTCACGCACACAACCATGATATAATCAATTCGACACGCTTGAATTATGCGAGGTAGATTATGGTCAGGGACAGAATCAAAAAAAACCTTACAATAGGATTGGTCGGCGCTATTA
>JAXJVC010000086.1:0-6314 GCA_036308745.1 Oscillospiraceae bacterium
CCCGGGTGAAGGGTCTGTTGTTCCGCGCCGCAGGCAATGCTCAGAGGCTGGTCCAGTACACACAGGATCTCCCACTCCGGATGCATATGGGGTGTACGGTGATCCACCGTATTGACAAAGAAGGTCAGCCCGGGAATTTTTTTGTGCTGTATGATCTCCAATTCGTCCATAGATGCCCTCCGGAGTTTTGTGTATTTTTATTATAATAGAAGTGACTCAAGAAAATCAATAGTGTATTTTGCACAATAAATTTGTCCTATCCGAGTCAGGCGCCCCGGTATACGAAAGCTCCCCGCAACGCTTAATTGTTGCGGGGAGCTATGTTATTCTGCATCCGGCTTCTGGCCGTCATGGGCCAGCCATTTGCATTCGGTCAATTCCATGTTCGTAAAGGTCGCCTTGAAGGAGGAAGCTTCGGGGCTGCAGGCATAGATCCCGAAGCGGATCTTGCCTCCGCCCTGCCACATATGGCAGATACGCATCTGAGAGAAGTTTACGCCATCTGCGGAACATTCCACACAGTAATCTTCCTCCCGGCGGCTGAAGCGATACCACATGGATTTGATGGAGGCATCAATAGCCGTTGTCGCCCAGTCGGAGTAGCCGTTGTTGGTAACCACGCTGCCCAGATGCTGGAACCGTTCATTTTCATATTCAATAGAAGCCTTCAGCCAGTTCTCGCTGTCCAGATACATAACGATGCCGCACTGGTCAAAGCGGTGATGGCTTTCAAAGGCGGTCTTGACGGTGAACGAGAAATACTTCTCCTCTGTCTCCATCTGCAGTACGGGAGCATTGTCATTGCGGAAGTGGTAATAGGTCCGCTGCCACAGGTCCGTGTGGGGTTTGGTGATGATCTCCACCATGTCGTCGGACACGGCAAACGAAGCAGGCTCCCGGGTCCACCGAAAATCATGGATGTTAACGTTCATAGACTTCCTCCTGATTTGTGTCTCCATATCGATCGTCATGCACTTGATTTCTTATTGGTCATAATCCGTTTCATAGCTTCCGGCAGGCAGGATATACCCGCAATCGCAGACTTCGTCTGCGGCCAGCGTCCCGGTCTCCCCCGGTCTGCCGCCCATTTTGATAAATACCTCCACCCATTCTCCGCATTGGGGGCATTTTACCTCCGTGAGCCGCGGCGTGTGCTTTCCTTCGTGACATCCATCCAACAGCATACTCTACCTCCTGCCTTTTTCCTGATTGTAGCACACAGGTCTGGGATTTTCAATTTTCACAGAAAAATTTATTTTGCATGGGGCTTTACCTATGGTATACTATTTCTAATCCCAAAATCGGAGGAGCTTATGCATATTCTGACCGATCTGTTTCTTACCTTTGCCAAGGTGGGTATGTTCACCTTCGGCGGAGGATACGCTATGATCTCCATCATTGAAAACGCCTGCGTGGAAAAGAAAAAATGGATCACCCACGAGGAAATGATGCAGATGACCGTGATCGCCGAGTCCACTCCCGGCCCCATTGCCATCAACTGCGCCACCTATGTAGGCTGCAAGCAGGCAGGCATCCCCGGTTCTATCGCGGCTACGGTGGGAATCGTACTCCCCTCCTTTGTGATCCTGTATCTGATCTCCACCGTCCTGGACAACTTTCTGGAGATCACCCTGATCGCCAACGCCTTCAAGGGCATCAAGATCGGCGTGGGCCTGCTGATCCTCCGTGTTGCCCTGACTATGCTGAAGAAAATGCAGAAAAAGCCCTTACCCCGAATCATCGCCGGGTGCGCCTTTGCCGTGATGCTGGCAGTGAACTTCCTTTCCCTGAAGATCTCTTCCATCACGCTGATGCTGTCTGCCGCTGCCGTGAGTCTTGGCGTTTTCCTTACCAAAGGGGAACCGGAGCAGAAAGGCGGTATAGAAAAATGATCTACTTAAAGCTGTTTTTGGAATTTTTCAAAGTAAGCTGCTTTACCTTTGGCGGCGCTTACGGTGCCATCCCACTGATCCGGGATATGGTACTGGGCAACGGCTGGATCACTGAGGAACGGCTCAGCTATATGATCGCCGTCAGTGAAAGCACGCCCGGCCCCATCATCGTCAATCTGGCGACCTATATCGGCAACGATCAGGCAGGCTTCTGGGGAAGCCTCATCGCCACCGTGGGTGTGGTGCTGCCTGCCTATCTGGTGATCCTTCTGGTGTTCACCATTTTGAAAAACGCCATCAAGAACCAATATGTTCAGGCCGTCCTTCGGGGACTGAAGCCCTGTGTGGCAGGTATCGTCCTGGCCATGGGTGTGTATCTTGTGATCCACAACTGCCTTCCCTTTGTCCCGGGGCATACAGCGGACATTCCGGCAATGGTCATCACCGCCATCCTCGCAGCCAGCATGCTGCTCTTCCCCCGCCTTGCCAAAAAGAAGCTTTCCCCCATCTTCCTGATCTGCATTTCCGCAGTGCTGGGAATGATCGTATACGCTTTTTCATAGCCATCCCCTATTTTTCACAGGAGTACACCCTATGAACACATTCCAACTTCTGATCGCAGGCCGGGTAGCTGCTGTCAGCTGTCTGTTTGAAAGCACCCGGGACTATTGCCGGGCCTATCTGACAGAGGGCACGCCGGATTTTTCCATTTCGGTCCTTCCTGCGGACCTGGTCTTTGAGCAGGCTGCCGCCGACGAGGAAGCCCGGGAGGAGGGCCTGCGGCTGCGTAAATTTTCCGACCCCTTTCTGGAGCGGGCGGCAATCCAGCGAAAGCTGGCGGAGCATCTGTTCCGCAGCGATACCCTGTTATTTCATGGCAGCACCGTTGCCGTAGATGGGGAAGCCTATCTTTTCACTGCCCGGTGCGGCACAGGAAAATCCACCCACACCCGCCTCTGGCGGGAGGTCTTTGGCCCCCGGGCTGTGATGGTCAATGACGACAAGCCCTTTCTCCGGATCACGGAGCAGCAGGTCCTGGCCTGCGGTTCCCCCTGGAGCGGCAAGCACGGTCTGGATACCAACATCACCGTCCCCCTGAAGGGCATCTGTATCCTGGAGCGGGGCAGCGAAAACTGTATCCGGCGGATTTCCCCGGAGGAAGCCATGCCCATGCTGCTCCACCAAAGCGGAAGCCCCCTGTCCCCGGAGCTGCTTTCCCAATATCACGCCCTGATAAACACCCTGGCCACCAAAGTCCCTCTTTGGAGCATGGAATGCACCAAAGATCCCCAGGCCGCCCTGGTTGCTCACAACGCCATGGCAAGTATTTAGCCAGCAAACAGCAGGGCAGCCCGCCCTACAGAAAATGCGCATTATTTATTCATACCTTGTTGAACCTGAAGGGAGCTTCGCAGAATTTTCCGCGCAAGCGGAAAACAAAGTGCGAACATTTTTGACCGCGGCGTGTACGTGGTCAAAAATACCTCTCAGGCTGCAAGTGGGCAAGGAGTGCGCGCAGCAGACTGCAAAAACTGGCGGACAAGCCCGAAGGGCTTGTCCGCCAAGTAAAACACGCCCATCCGGTTCCCGGATGGGCGTGTAATGTATGTACAGTTAGATCTCAGCCAGCTTCAGCAGCTCAGGCACCTTGGACTCCCAGCCCAGGGCCATGATGTGCACACCCTGGCAGTAGGGCTTGCACTCCTTGATGATCTTAGCGGCGATCTCCACACCAGTGATACCGGCCTTGGCCCGCTCCTTGTCGGCGGCCAGAGCGTCGATCATCTCCTGAGGAACATGGACACCGGCCACATTCTTGTTCATGAACTTAGCCATACCGGCAGACTTGGGAATGATGACACCCAGCTGCACAGGCTTGCCGAACTGCTTGGCCTTCTCCATGAAGGAGATGAACTTCTCGGAATCAAACACAGCCTGGGTCTGGAAGTACTCAGCGCCGGCCATGACCTTGCGCTCCATCTTGGCCAGCTGTGCATCGATGCTGTCGCTGCAGGGAGAAACAACGGCGCCCTTGGCAAACTTGGGAGGCTCGCCCACCAGGGGATTGCCGGCCAGGTCAACACCCTTTTCCAGCTGGCATACGGTGTGCAGCAGAGACACGGAATCCAGGTCAAAAACAGGCTTTGCACCGGGATGGTCACCCATCTTGGTGTGGTCGCCGGTCAGGCACAGGATGTTGTCGATGCCCAGTGCGGCAGCGCCCAGCAGCTCGGACTGCAGCGCGATGCGGTTACGGTCGCGGCAGGTCAGCTGCAGGATGGGAGTCAGGCCCGCGTTCTTCAGAGCCACACAGGCGGGCAGACTGCCCATACGCATGACAGAGGACTGGTTATCGGTGACATTGGCTGCGGTGATGCCGCTGAGGTAAGTCTTGGCTTCTTCTACCAGATGCTCCAGATGAATACCTTTGGGAGGGCCGACTTCTGCGGTAACGACAAATTCACCGTTATCAAATAACTCGGTAATTCTCATTATCAATTACTCCTAATCATTATAAATTATTTGGAAACTTCGTCGTCAGTTGCGTAGTTGCGCACCTGGACGGGGCACTTCAGGACATCCAGACGGCCCACCTGGGTCAGGCGGCGGATGATCCGCTCCCAGCCGCATTCCATGTTGGGATCGACCTCGCACATGCCATTCTTGGCACCACCGCACTGGCCGTTCACCAGGCTCTTGGAGCAGGCAGTGATGGGGCAGATGCCGCCGGTCAGGTTCAGGTAGCACTCGCCGCACTGCTTGCAGTCATGCTCCAGGGGGGTAACGCCCTGGAAGCCGGGCAGCGCATAGGTATCGCAGCAGGCGCAGACCTTCTTGTTTTCCAGATACTCGGCAACGGTCTGCACGCCCACGCCGCAGGAGAATACCAGTACAGCGTCTGCAGCCTCGATGGCAGCAGCGTGCTTCTCCAGGCGCAGCTTCAGGTTATCAGGATCGCAGATGTAGTCGGTGGTGATGCTGCCGGTGACCTTACCTGCATCCTGCAGCTCCTTCTGGAGGGCATCGGCTTCCTTCTCAGGGAAATGGATTTCCCGGCAGCCGTGGCAGTTGATGATGAAGACCTTGCCCTCTGCCAGAGAGAGGATGGCTTCCTTCGCTTTCAGTTCGGTAATCAGCATATTACTTCATCCCCCTTACGGCATTTTTGCCCATCTTGATCATGCTGACCAGCGGGAGCTTAGCGGAGCAGATATACTCACAGCAGCGGCATTCCATGCAGTCCATGACGTTCTCGTCCTTGAAGCCCTGCCAGTTCTGCTCGCCTGCGTACTTGTAGAAGTACAGGGGCTTCAGTTCCATGGGACATACGTCCACACAGCGGCCGCACTTGATGCAGGCCTGAGCCTCGGCAGCATCGGCATCCACGGTGATGATGCCGTTGGAACCCTTCATAATGGGGAAGTTCAGCTCGGTCTGGGGGAAGCCCATCATGGGGCCGCCAGCCTTAACGACACAGCTGGTATCGGTGATACCGCCGCAGTAGTCCACCAGGTCTGCAGCGTTGGTGCCGATCTTCACGATGAAGTTCGCGGGGTTGGGAATGTACTTACCGGTAACGGTGGTAACGCGCTCCACCAGGGGCATGCCCTTCTGGATAGCGTCGGAAATGGCCTTGACGGTGCTGACGTTGCTGACGCAGGCGCCAACGTCTGCAGGCAGCTTGCCACTGGGAACACTGCGGCCCAGAACGCGCTTGATCAGCATTTTTTCGCCGCCCTGGGGGTACTTGGTCTTAGCAACGCAGACCTCGATACCTTCCTCATTTGCGACCTTGCTCTGCATCAGCTCGATGGCGTCGGGCTTGTTATCCTCGATAACAACGACACCTCTGGGAGAATCCACAGCCTTCATAACGGCCTTCAGGCCGTAGATGATGTCGTCGGCAAACTCCAGCAGCATCCGGTGGTCAGCAGTCAGCATAGGCTCACACTCACAGGCGTTGATCAGAACAGCGTCGATGGGCTTGCCGGGCTTCAGCTTGACATAGGTGGGGAAGCCTGCGCCGCCCATACCCACAATGCCTGCCTCCTTGACGATCTCCACGATCTCATCGGGAGTCAGCTCCTCCAGGGGCTTGTTGGGCTTGACGGACTCATGCAAGGTGTTCTTGCCGTCAGACTGGATGACGATGCTGGGGCAGGTGCCTCTGGTGGCGTGGGGGCAGTCGGCAATAGCAATGACCTTACCGCTGACGCTGGAATGGACAGGGGCGGAGATGAAACCGGCCTGCTCTGCGATCTTCTGGCCCACCTTAACAGTATCGCCCACGTTCACAATGGCGTTGGCAGGAGCGCCAAGGTGCATGGACAGAGGGATGATCACGCTCTCGGGAGCGGGGAACCGGACCAGAGCCTTGTGCTCAGTGGGGTCCTTGCCCTCTACGGGATGAACGCCGCCGTA
>JAXJVC010000087.1:0-1730 GCA_036308745.1 Oscillospiraceae bacterium
CTCGGAAACCAGGGACTGGATAACAGCCTTGGGAGCGGAACCGGTGCCTACAGTGTGACGGCCAACGATCTGCAGGTTGACTACGGGAGAAACACCGTCGTCAGCGGTCAGAACGACTGCGAAGCCACCGACCATATCTTCAACGATGGGCATGTCCTTCTTGACATGGTCCTTGCCGTTCATACCCAGCTTAGCGGTGCAGCCGCCAGCGGTAACAACAACGGTCTTGAAGGTGCCTGCAGCAACCAGAGAAGCAGCGTCGATCAGAGCGTGAGCGGGACCTGCGCAGAAGCCACGGACGTCGGAACCGGTAGCATTGACCAGGCCGGCGATCTCAGCGGTAGCCTTAGCGAAGTTGCCGCCGCCGCGCTGGTTCATATCGCCACAAGCTTCTTCACAGCAGTCAACAACGTACTCAACGTCTTCCTTGTTGATGCCAGCGTTCTTCAGAGCGCACAGCAGAGCCAGGACGGAGGAAGCCTTGGAGACCATGTTCTCGTGCATGACATGGCTGGACAGGTTCACGTCGATGTCGTGAGCGCGGTTGACGCAGCCAACCAGAACGTTGTTGTGGTACAGGGGCTCGGAGTGCTCTTCGTTGACCAGGCGAGCAATTTCCTCAGCCTCGATGCCGTCCTTAATACGGGCAACGATGGTCTCGTCGATCATCTCGTTGGCAGCGAAAGCAGCCTTGTGCTCAGCGACAAAGGCCTTGTCCAGCTTGACCAGGTCGAAAACGTCAACAGCCTGCATCAGCAGCAGGAACTCTTCCTGGGGCATCATCTGGCCGTACTTACCGTAACGGGCATTGGTGTCACAGGTCTTGTCGAACCAGGGCTGGGGAATAGCAGCCAGATCATCGGGAGTCTTGTTGCCGATGTAAACCTGGTTGGGCCAGTAAGCCAGAACAGTGTTCCAATCACGCAGGTGGTTGGGCAGCTGCTTCAGGTACTCGGAGTCGGGATTGACGATACGCTCGGTGGTCTGGGTGGTACCATTGTGCAGTACCATATCGGGGGTATGAGCCAGGAAATAACCTGCGCCCTTGATTACAGCCTTCATAGGAAATCGTCCTCTCTGATAATAAATTTATTTGAATTTCTGATAGAAATACAAAACGTTATGATAACAAGAAATATATCCTGTTGAAGAAAAGGAAAACGGGCGGCGGCAATAGCCGCCGCCCTGCGTGCACAATATTTAAGCTACCCGAAAGAATTACAGGTACTTGCAGAAATCAGCACGGATGGAAGACATTTCGCCTGCGATATCGTCGATATCCATGACCATCTCCATCATACCACACTGCTCGTCGTAAACAGCGGGGTCGACTTCGCTCTTGATTTCTTCTTCGCACACGTGGAACACCGTGAGTCCCAACTGGACTCCTGTCAAGGGGCCTGCGAAAGTGGGGTCACCATTGGTGACGGTCTCAGCAGCCAGTCCGGAAGCTTCGCCTTCGGATGCACCGAGCAGAACAACAATGTTCTCTGCACCATGCTCCTCAGTCAGAGCCAGAACGCGCTTCTGATTTTCCAGGTCCATTGCACCAGCGGCAGTTCACACAAAGCACTCCGTGGAGGAGAACACCACTTCGGCACCTGCGCTCT
The DNA here is from genome assembly GCA_036308745.1 of Oscillospiraceae bacterium. Lineage (GTDB taxonomy): Bacteria > Bacillota > Clostridia > Oscillospirales > Oscillospiraceae > Faecousia. The sequence continues at coordinate 1,611 of JAXJVC010000087.1, forward strand.
TTGCGCACTCCTCAATGGCGGGTCCGGGAATGCCGTCACGGTCACCGATGATGATGACCTTCTTGCCAGCTAAAATTGCCATGTCACTTTTTCCTCCTTCCTTCAAGGATAGATATAGAA
>JAXJVC010000088.1:0-3472 GCA_036308745.1 Oscillospiraceae bacterium
AGGAATAAGCTGCCACAGCGATGGCGCCCAGCAGGTGGGGAGCCAGCTTGGAGGTCAGGAAGATGGCGGTGGGGCCGTCAGCGCCGCCGATGATGCCGATGGAGGCACCTTCGGAGCCGGTGAAGCCCATGCAGACAGCGCCGAAGAAAGCAACGAACACGCCCAGCTGTGCGGCAGCGCCCAGCAGCAGGGACTTGGGGTTAGACAGCAGAGGACCGAAGTCGGTCATAGCGCCGACACCCATGAAGATCAGGCAGGGATACAGGGAGGTCTTAACACCGATATAGAAGATATCCAGCAGACCGCCGTGGCGCATGATCTCGCCATAGGAATGGTAGAAGGGGCTGGCTTCGTCCATGAACGCAGTCCACAGCTCCTGGTGATACAGACCGCCCAGGGGCAGGTTGCTCAGCAGGCAGCCGAAGGCAATGCCCACCAGCAGCAGGGGCTCGAACTTCTTGACGATGCCCAGGTACAGCAGCACGCAGGCGATGATCAGCATCACCAGGTTCTGCCAGCCGCCGTTGCCGAAGCCGGAGAAGATGGCGTTAAAGCCGGAGCCTTCCCACAGGTTTAAGAGAATTTCACCAACATTGATCATGGGTATCCTCCTTAAGCGAGGACGACCAGAGTTGCGCCGGTGTCAACGGTTGCGCCCTTGGTGACGGGAACCTGAGCGACGGTGCCTGCACGGGGGGCGAAGATCTCGTTCTCCATCTTCATGGCCTCCAGGACCACCAGCAGATCGCCTTCCTTAACGGCCTGGCCAGCGGTGACGTTGACCTTCAGGATGTTGCCGGGCATGGGAGCGGTGACAGCCTCACCGGCCACGGGAGCGGCAGCGGGTGCAGCCACAGGAGCGGGAGCGGCCACGGGGGCAGGAGCAGCCACGGGAGCGGGAGCAGCTACGGGAGCAGCAGCCACAGCGGTGCCGCCGATGACAGCCAGAGTAGCGCCGGTGTCAACGGTGTTGCCCTTTGCGATGGGCAGAGCGGTGACGGTGCCGGAGCAGGGAGCGTAGATCTCATTTTCCATCTTCATGGCTTCCAGAACGCAGATCAGATCGCCTTCCTTGACGGTCTGGCCGGCGGAAACGGCAACCTTCAGGATGTTGCCGGGCATGGGAGCAGCGATGGTGGTGCCGCCGGTAACATTCACGCCGGCAGCGGCAGGAGCAGCGGGGGCAGCCACAGGAGCGGCGGCGACAGCAGCGGGAGCGGCCACGGGAGCGGCAGCGGGAGCAACGGCGGCGTACTCGTCGATGAGCATGGCCTTGTCAGCGACCACCTCCACCTCGTAGGTGCGGCCGTTCAGAGTCACTTTGTATTTCATGATTACTTGACCTCCTTGATGGAAATGAAGCGCAGCTCATTCAGGGGCTTGCCCATCTTATTGGCTACGATTGCCATGATCATGGCAGCGGTCTTGGGCTCTACATCATAGAGCTTCAGCTGGCCGGCGGTGCCGGGAGCGTAAACGGGCTCAGCAGCAACAGGGGCAGCTGCGGGAGCGGGATTGGAAACGGATGCCTTGGCAGCGGCGGCCTTGTCGGCAGCCTTCTTGTCCTTGGCGATGAAGACCTTGCCCATGCAGATGATAACGATCATCAGCAGGATCAGGCCGAAGAAAACGACGGCGTAGCCCAGCAGGGCAACAATCGCGGCATCCAGGATGCCGATGCCGTCCAGTGCGGAAGCTAACATCATAATGTTACCTCCTTAGCACTCGACGATAGAGTAGGTAGCCACGTTCTCTTCCTTGGCCTTGCGCTCTTCCAGATACTTCTCAGCCAGGTTGGGGAATGCGATGTAGCTCAGCACATCCTCGTCGCACTTGGCCAGGTCGCCCAGCTTCTCGCGGGTCTTCTCCACAACGGGAGCCAGGGTGTCGGCGAAGCGGCCCTCCAGGGGCTTCTCGTCGCCCAGGATCTGAGCCTGGATCTCGGGGTTGATGGGAGCGGGGGTGGTGCCGTACTCGCCGCGGCAGTAAGCCTTGATCTCCTTGGAGACGGACTTGTAGCGCTGGCCGTCCAGAACGTTGCGGACAGCCTGAACGCCGACCATCTGAGAGGTGGGGGTGACCAGGGGAGGATAGCCCATATCTTCACGGACGCGGGGAGTCTCCAGCAGAGCCTCGTCCAGACGGTCCAGAGCGTTCATCTGCTTCAGCTGGCTCAGCAGGTTGGAGAGCATACCGCCGGGGATCTGGTAGGTCAGGCACTGGGTGTCGGTGGCCATGGACTTGGGCATCAGGGTGCCGTCCTTGATGAAGTCATCACGGACAGTCTTGAAGTAGTCGGCCATCTTCTTGGTCTGGCTGTCGTCGATGTCGACTTCGTAGCCCAGCTGGCGCAGAGCGTAAGCCAGGGTCTCGGTAGCGGGCTGGGAAGTGCCGCCGGAGAAGGGGGAGATGGCGGTGTCGATGATGTCCACGCCAGCCTCAACAGCCTTCAGGTAGGTCATGAAAGCGAGGCCCGTGGTGGAGTGGGTGTGCAGGTCGATGGGCATACCGGGAACAGCGTCCTTGATGGCGGAGACCATGTCGTAAGCCTCCTGGGGACCCATGATACCGGCCATGTCCTTAATGCAGATGGTGGAAGCGCCCATTTCCTTCAGCTCCTTGACCATCTCCACATACTTGCTGTGGGTGTGGACGGGAGAAGTGGTGTAGGAGATGGTGCCGGAAGCGATGGCGCCGGCGTTGACGGTAGCCTCCATGGCGACCTTCAGGTTCTTCACGTCGTTCAGAGCGTCGAAGATACGGATGATGTCCATGCCGTTCTCAACAGCCTTCTTGACGAAGAGCTTGACGAAGTCATCGGGATAGTGGGAGTAACCCAGCACGTTCTGACCACGCAGCAGCATCTGCAGCTTGGTGTTGGGCACGGCGGCGCGGATCTTGCGCAGACGCTCCCAGGGATCTTCGTTCAGGTAGCGCAGGCAGACGTCAAAGGTAGCGCCGCCCCAGCACTCGATGGCGTAGTAGCCGACCTTGTCGATGGTCTCCAGCATGGGCTCGAACTTCTCGAAAGGCAGGCGGGTTGCGATCAGAGACTGGTTCGCGTCACGCAGAACGGTCTCCACAAACTGAACTTTTTGAGCCATTTTGTATGTAACCTCCGTAGAATGGATTTTAATGGAGGGGCCAGGGTCTGCCAAACCGCCGGTCCTTCCTTATATTTTCGACCAACTGCATAGGGTTGGTAAAAAACAACAAAGTAGAAAACGGTAAAAACTTGGAATTACATGGATATATGCCAAGGAGAGATATGGATATTTCCACAAGAAGTCCCAATCTTCACCAAATACATAGTAACACAAAGGGTGGTAAAAGTAAATAGAGAAATTGTTTTTTTCGATATGCTTTTACTGTTTTTTTCAAGTGTCTGGCCCCCCCCTTCCGGCACGGGACGATAAAGAAAAAATTGTAGTTTACGGACGAAAGAAAGCCTTCCCCATTGGGGAAGGTGGCA
>JAXJVC010000089.1:0-5808 GCA_036308745.1 Oscillospiraceae bacterium
GCATCCATAACGCCATGATAGCAGACACGGTCGCCGGAGCCGAAGTCCTTGTGGGTGGGATAATCAAACATACACCAGCCGAAGCAGCCAACATGTTCCTCGTCCGCCATGGCGGCATCCAGCACCCGGGCATGGCGCAGGGCGTGCTCCTGCCGCTTCTGCCAGGTGTCATAGGCCTTGGTGGGGAACATATGGCCGCTGTGTTCGGAGATCAGCAAGGGCTTGCGCACATCCGGTGTGACTACCCTTTTCACCCTGCAGCCCGGGTTATCCCCGGTGTGGGAGAAGTCATTGTAGGCATACACATCCTCCAGCAGGCTGCTTTTCAGGATGCACCGAACGCCGGAGGTGGGACGGCTGGGGTCCAGCTCCCGGGCCAGGGCATTGGTGCGTCTGTAGAATTCATCGTCGTCCCGGCTCTCGTTGATGCGGACACCCCACAGAACGATGCTGGGATGATTGCGGTACTGCAAGACCATCTCCCGGACGTTTTCCACTGCCTGGTCCTTCCAGGCTGCATCACCAATGTGCTGCCAACCGGGGATCTCGGTGAACACCAGCAGGCCCAGTCTGTCGCATTCGTCAATAAAGTGCTGACTCTGGGGATAGTGGGAAGTACGGACAGCGTTGCAGCTCAGTTCCTCCTTCAGGATCCGGGCATCCTCCCGCTGGAGCCGCTCGGGGGCGGCATAACCCACATAGGGATAACACTGGTGCCGGTTCAGGCCCCGGAGGAAGGTCTTCTTTCCGTTCAGATAAATGCCGTCATTCTTAAATTCCACCTTGCGGAAACCAACCTTATGTTCCTGCACATCCAGCACCTTGCCGATCTTCAGCAAGGACACCCGGCAGGTATACAGAACGGGATGCTCCGTATCCCAGGGCTTCACCTGGGGACAGTCGATGGTGATGACACCACCGGCAGTGAAGGCTTTCTTTACCAGAAGCCGCTCACCCTTCATAAGCTCCACCAGCAGGATGCCGTCTTTCCCGTTTACCAGGGTGGGCTTGATCTTCAAGGTATGGACATCGGGGGTGGTAATGTAAAGGTCTTCAATGTAGCTCTGTTCCCGAACATCCAGCCAGACCTCCCGGTACAGTCCGCCGTAGGTCAGGTAATCGATAACGAAACCAAAGGGCGGCACCTCGGGATTCTCCGTGGTGTCCAGCTTCACAGCCAGCAGGTTTTCGCCGCCCAAGTTTACCGCATGGGTGATCTCCACCCGGAAAGCGGTATAGCCGGTGCGGTGGGTAGCCAGTTCCCGGCCATTGACGTAGACAGTGGCAATGTGGCCAGCGCCGTCAAACTGCAAAAACAGCCGCTTCCCTTCCAGTTCCGTTCCCAGTTCCAGCCGCCGCCGGTAACCGCAAACCATCTGATACGCGTTATGGTCTGCATAATGCTGAGGCAGTTCCTTTACCGTGTGGGGCAGGCGCACCTGGATACCGGTGCCCTCTCCCGCCGCAAAGGCATCCTGCCAGTGCTCCGTAAATTCCCAATGGTTATTCAGACTGTACATACGATGTCTCCTTTCGATTACTCATGTCTCCATATTTTTGTAAGGATCCCAAACCTCCGATTTGGGGGCATAGATCCAGTTGGGGTTGCAGAAATGATAGAACTGCCGCTGCTCAAAGCCGTTGGCAAAGCCATCCTGAAGCCTCGGGTGGCTCCATTCTCCGTAGTTGCCGCCGTAGGGATCGTTGACCCAGATCCGGCCTTCCTCATTTACGCCAGTCAGCACAATAAAGTGGCCCACGTCGGTAAAAATGCTGTCGGGATTTGCCTGGGTGATGACCACCTGGCCATTTTCCAGGGCCGCCAGGGCATCCTCCCACTTCACCGACATCTCCATAGGCAGCCCCAATTCCTCGGAGCTGGTCTTGAACAGAGTCCAGTCAGAACCGCCCTTGACGCTGTACATGGCATACCGCCTGGCAAATTCGTCCGGCAGGTACTCCTCGTCCAGAAGATAGGTCGCCACCATAGCAAGGCAGGTAATACCGCAGCCGCTGGTGGCCACGGTGCCATGGGAGCCATAGCGGACCGTATAATAATCCGTCTGAAGATAGAGAGGAACCTCGGGATATTTTTCCACGATCTCCGGCTCCATCTCGTCCTCCGATGCTGTCCACAGGCCGGTCAGCATCGTACGGTTACCGCCGGATATGGAGGTCAGCATCAGCTCCGTTCCGTCCGTACTGCGCTCGCCTGACTGATTAACATATACACCAATCAGGACCAGGACGCTAACCAGCAGCAAAATCGCGGCAATTTGGGGAAATTTTTTTCATAATCTCTCTGTATCCTTCCATTGTTTCTCTTTTTTTGGGGGAACGTTGGGAGTTGCTTACACGGTTACTCATTTTTCCTCATAGTATCAAGAATATCATACCATACCGTTTCCTGTCTGCAAAGACCGCATACTGCACAAAAAGGCGCCCGGCTCTCTGAGCCGGGTGCCATACAAAATTCCCTTAGCTGATCCGCACTGCGGCAACCACCAGGCGTCCGTTGTCCTGGGTATACTCGCAGGTGGACAGGCAGATGATCTTATCTCCGTACTCCGGTGTAATGCCGGTATCATACAGGGACAGATCTTTGCAGGTTGCAATAAATTTGTCGAAATCCTCTTCGCTTTCTGCATCCTCCATCCGGTGATAGGTAAAGCCCTCACCCAGGTTGGCGGTAGTGATAAACACGGAGAAGATCTTGTATACATGATACTCATACAGGGTGTCGAAGAAGATCAGCTTGTTGTCCTCCCACACTTCCTTGTCCTGGTATTCATGGAGGTAGGCAAACATGCTGCCATCCATCATGGTATGTCCGTAAATGGTCACATTGTCGCTGGGACGGAATACGTCGCACTCCTCCCGGACATACAGGCAGCCCCGTTCGCTGTCGTCTTTGTTAAAGTTCCGCTTCAGGTAGAAATCCGTCCGGCCCGGGGTCTGCATCACGGGGTAATCAATTTCGGTGCCCTCGATGCGGATCCAGCCCACCAGGTCATTGTTGATCTCATACAGTTCTGCGTAGCCTGGGAGCATACCGCCCTCCTCAGGCTGGGTGTTCTCCGGTTGCGTAGCCTGAACAGGCTTGGTTTCCCCCTCAGGGGCAGCGGTGGTGGCCTTTGCTGCGTCCTGAGCTTCCTTTACGATGTCAGAGAGTTCATCATAGTGGGCCTCCTGCTCCTTGGATTCCACAAAATAGGTCACCACATGGAATGCGCTGATGCCAAAGATCGCCAGAAGGATCAGGATCAAAATGGTTACAATCGCTTTTTTCATTATATTCCCTCCATTTTTCATGGCGGTGGGGTATCAGCCGGACATATAAGGCATCTCCAGCAGATCCCGCATATCATAGTAGTTCTGCAGATTTCTCCAACCGCCACCCACGGTGTGCTTGGAAGAGAAATTCATGTTGGTGTCAGGCAGCTTTTCCTGCAGAAGCTGGGCGGCATTGCCCCGTCCCTTCCACCACAGGTTTTTCAGCCAGGTCATCTGGGCGATGATCTCCGGATCACCGTAGGTCAGGCCCAGGTTCAGATCCTCCAGACCCGTGCAGCCCAGCAGGGGCTCATAATTCCGAATGCCGGTCCAGTCCAGCTCCAGGAACACCAGCTCCTTGCAGTTGCTGATAGGGGTGATGTCCAGCACCGTGGTGTGAGCCAGGATCAGGTATTTCAGGTGAGGCATAAAGGACACAAACTCCAAATTGGTGAAGGTCATATGTCCCACGTCAACGGCGATCATATCCTCGCAGTAGCGCAGATTGTAGACATCATCGTCATGGAAATAGTAAACGTGGTGCTTGATAGGCATGAAGGTGGTCTCATCGGTACGCACCGGGATGCCGCCGCAGTCCACGGTCCAGACCACCTTGTAATCCTCCCGTTTTTCCTCCCGGAAGGCCGCCATGGTCTCGTTATCGATGCCGCAGTCAGAAAGGATCACCATCTCCACATCCGGCAGATACTCCATAGCTTCCTTCACCGGATCCACGCTCTCCAGAGGGATGCCGGAGAAATCCGCCTCGGTGGCATCGCTGCGGACGGTAACACCCAGCAGCTCGATCTCCCAGGAAACGTCAATATCAGGCCGGCTTTCCTTCAGCTCCAGCAGGGCATCCAGCCCGCCGGTGGGATTCACCAGGTCAACGGTCCGCAGGTTGGGCATATGGTCCAGCACAGCCATAACTTCCGCCGGGTCTGCCCCCTCCGCTTCCAGTTTAATGGTGTTCACATCATAGGTCTGGCCGGAGATCAGGATGCTGTATTCCACCGTACACCGGGGATGCCGCTGCTGCAGGGCCGCCAGCTGGGCATAGTCCTCGCAGCCTTCTGCTTTCACTGTCTTCAGCTTGGGAAGGTAATCCGTCAGCGCCACTTCCTCATCGGTCAGGTTTGCCAGCGTTACCCGCAAAGTATCCTGGGGATAGGCCCGGCCGTCGATGCTGACATTGTAGCGCACCTCGCAGTCCGGGAACTGCTCCTGGAGCTTCAGAAGCATCTCGTAGTCCTCGCAGCCCCGGGCATCCATAACCTGCAGTTTAGGGAAGTAGGTCAGGGCCTTCACATCTTCCTCCGTCAGGCCGGTAAAGCGGATCTCCTTTGTGTTTTCCGGATAGTAATTCCCCTGAAAGGGAACCTCCCAGTAAAGCCGGCAGTCAGGAAGTTTCTTCCGCAGGCTCTCATACTGGCGGATGGTGATTCCGGTATCATGCAGGTTCAGAAATTTTGCATCCCTGGGATACATCCGGAATCCTACAAACACATAGACACTGTTCAGCCAGATGGTCAGCGGGATCAGCACCACCAGCAGCGCCGCCAGCAAAAGCGTCGCCAGCAGCATTCTTTTCTTCTTGTTCAACTTGATCTCCCCCCGGAGCGTATATACATCATTCTTTCCGCCACAACTGCGCCACTCTGTGGTCACAGAAGTACAAGATATATTATGATGAAAAACGCCCCGGAAGTCAAGGGATATTTCCCGTTTCCCCCAACAAGCCTCGTCAGGAAGGTGTCTTGTGCGGATGGTTAAGATAAAGAAAAGCCCTCACACTTGTTGCAGACAAATGCGGAGGCTTTTCTGGCATATAGCCCAGCGATTGATACTTCTGGGGATAGGTACAAATCAGTTTTTATTTCCCTTTGCAGTATTAATAGAAGCTATGAGCATCACACGAATACTGGCGCAAGCAGAATCTAAAGACTTATAATCTGTTTCAGACACATAATTTGTTTTATAAAGCAATTCCAGCCAATATCCGGTTTCATTGGCTTCCTTCAGGGCAATTTGCAGTTTTGCGATAAAATCAGCTTTGCCGTGGGCGTACTGCGCTTCCCGGATATTCGCACCGATGGAGGTGCCACTTCTTCCAATTTGATTAGAGATGATGGACTCGCGTTTCTCTCTCAATTCTTTGACCAAATTGATAATAGCTACTGCAAAGTCCATGGATTGTGTTCTCAATTTACTTTCTGACATTTCCCCACCTTCTGACTTTTAGTGAAGTATACTGCTTTGCAGTAAGTGAAGCAGCGGTGTTGCCGCCATGAAGTATTGTGCTTACGCACAAAGTGAAGTTAAGTGTGCCACTCACGTCCGCAGACACTTCACTGCCCGAAGGGCAACTTCACTGCGTCAGCAACTTCATGTGCCACATGGCACACTTAGTTCAAAAGCCAAGGAATTGCATCAATTCCTTGGCTTTTGTGGTGCCGGTGACCGGACTCGAACCGGTACGCTGTCGCCAGCGGCGGATTTTGAGTCCGCTACGTCTACCATTTCATCACACCGGCA
>JAXJVC010000090.1:0-6474 GCA_036308745.1 Oscillospiraceae bacterium
CCGCTACGCCCTGGGTATTTCGGGTGGTCTTGGGCAGGAGCTGGGCCGTAGAGAAGATGGCCGCCCGGCCGTCAGTAGAGTATACCACCATCTGCTCGTCCGTATCCAGCGCCAGCGCCTTCACCAGAGGACTCTTGTCGCTGTAAGCACCGGTAAGCTTTTTCCGGTTGGTCTTGGTCTCGTAAGCGGACAGGGGAACCTTTGCCGCCTTGCCGTTTTCAAAGAAGAACAGCACAAAGCCCTTGTAATCCCCGCAGAACAGCAGGGCAGTCAGATTCTCTCCCGGCTCAAAGCCCAGCTTCTGGGGCAGGTAATCGCCCAGGAGGGATGCTTTACCGTCGTCAAAATCAGAAAGGCGGGACTTGTAGCACTGGAACTTGTCGGTAAAGACCAGGAACTCTGCCTTATTGGTGGTCTCTCTGGAGAACCGCAGGCTGTCGCCCTCCTTGAACTTCTGCTCGCCGGACATTCTCAGGGACTGAGCCGTGATTTTCTTCAGATAGCCCTCTCTGGATACGAACACGGTAACAGGATAGTCGGGAATGGGATCCTCTTCCTCCTCCGGCTCGATCTGGGCAGTCTCGTAGATGATTTCGGTCTTGCGGGGCTTGCCAAACTTGTCGGACACCGTCTGCAGTTCCTTGATGATTACGTTTTTCAGCTTCCGGGAGCTGTTCAGGGTATCCCGCAGGTCGGCAATCTCCTTTTCCAGCTGACTCGCGGCCTTGGTCTGCTTGAGGATGTATTCCTTGTTGATGTTACGCAGCTTAATCTCCGCCACATAGTTTGCCTGAATCTCATCAATGCCGAAGCCGATCATCAGGTTGGGGACGACTTCGCTTTCCAGTTCTGTCTCCCGGATGATGGAGATAGCTTTGTCGATGTCCAGCAGGATCCGCTCCAGACCCTTCAGCAGGTGGAGCCGCTCTTCCTTCTTGCCGATCTGGAAGAAGATACGCCGCTTGATGCAGTCGGTACGCCAGGCGATCCACTCCTCCAGGATTTCACCCACACCCATAACCCTGGGCATACCCGCGATCAGGATGTTAAAATTACAAGGGAAGCTGTCCTGCAGAGGAGTCAGACGGAACAGCTTCTGCATCAGCTTCTCGGGTTCCACGCCCCGCTTCAGGTCGATGGTCAGCTTCAGACCGCCCAGATCTGTCTCGTCCCGCATATCGGCGATCTCTTTGATCTTGCCTGCCTTGATCAGCTCCGCCACCTTGTCCATGATGACTTCCGTAGCGGTGGAGTATGGAATTTCCGTAATCTCGATGAGATTGCCGTCCTTCACATAGTGCCACTTGGCCCGGAGCTTAAAGCTGCCCCGGCCGGTGGTATAGATCTCCCGGGTGGTGGCTTCATCAAACAGAAGCTCTGCGCCGGTGGAAAAATCGGGACCCGGCAGGGTTTCCAAAATATCATGGTCCGGGTTTTTCATCAGGGCAATGGTGGTATCGCAAACCTCCTTCAGGTTGAAGGAACAGATGTTGGATGCCATGCCAACGGCGATGCCCTGATTTGCAGACACCAGCACATTGGGGAAGGTAGTAGGCAGCAGGCTGGGTTCCTTCATGGTGGCGTCGTAATTGTCCACCATATCCACGGTATCGGAATCGATGTCCTTGAACAGCTCAGCGCAGATGGGGTCCAGCTTGGCTTCGGTGTATCGGGCGGCTGCATAGGCCATATCCCGGGAGTAGACCTTACCGAAGTTGCCCTTGGAATCCACAAAAGGATGCAGAAGGGTCTCGTTGCCCTTTGCCAGACGGACCATGGTCTCATAAATCGCCGCGTCGCCATGGGGATTTAACCGCATGGTCTGACCCACGATGTTGGCAGACTTGGTACGGCCGCCGCTTAAAAGGCCCATCTTGTACATGGTGTACAGGAGCTTGCGGTGGGAGGGCTTAAAGCCGTCGATCTCCGGGATCGCCCGGGAAACGATGACGGACATTGCATAGGGCATATAGTTCAGTTCCAGGGTCTCAGAGATGGGTTGCTCCGTGGTGGAGCCCACCAGACCCATAACACCGTCGGTGTTTACTTTTTTCTTCTTTTCCGGTTCTTGCTTTTTTCGTGCCATGTTGCACTCCTTGTCGTTAATGCCCTCCCCTCTGGGGAGGGTGCCCCCGAAGGGGGCGGGAGAGGTATCCCCGAAGGGGATCCATTATTTCATTCGTTCTGCAACAGCCATATCAATCGTCTGGCAAACTCCGCGCAAATTACGCACTACATCCAAATTGGAGATCCGTAGTACACGAATCCCAATGCTATTCAAATAGGCTGTTCTACGCAGGTCATATGCTACTGCCTCCGGCTCACAATGCTGCGAACCATCCAGTTCCACTGCCAGCTTTGCTGCCGCACAATAGAAGTCTAGAATATACGTTCCGAAGGTTACCTGCCTGCGAAAGCGCAGCGGATAGCTGTGGAGATATTCATAACACAACCTTCGTTCTTCCTTCGTCATGCTCTTTCGCAGGTCCTGGGCGCGGGAGGTCAGTTTGCTGTTATGGTACATAATACCACCTCGCATGGGTGCTTCTGTTTTCGGACGGACGTATTGCCCTCTTCCGTCACGGCTTTCGCCGTGCCACCTTCCCCAGAGGGGAAGGCTTTAAGATATATCCGCCAGTTCCAGATACTTGGCGCCGTTTTCCGAGATAAAGTTCTTCCGTTCCTGGAGGGCATCTCCCAGCAGGATATCGAAATACCAGGCAGTCCGTTCCGCGTCCTCGGGCATGACCTTGATAAGCCGCCGGGTCTCCGGGTTCATGGTGGTCATCCACATCATTTCGGGATCGTTCTCACCAAGTCCCTTGGATCGCTGGATCTTCACCTTCTTGTCTCCGATCTCCTTCAGAATCTTTGTTTTTTCCTGCTCGTTATAGGCAAACCAGGTCTTATCCTTGTAGGTGATCTCAAACAGGGGGGATTCCGCGATATACACATAGCCCTCCCGAATCAGGGTGGGACACAGCCGGTAGATCATGGTCAGGATCAGGGTGCGAATCTGAAAACCGTCGTAGTCCGCATCGGTACAAATGACCACCTTGTTCCAGCGCAGATTGTCGATGTCAAAGCTGCTCAGTTCCTTGGCCTTCTTACCCTGGACCTCCACGCCGCAGCCCAGGACCTTCATCAGATCGGTGATGATGGGGGATGCAAAAATCTTATTGTAGTCTGCCTTAAGGCAGTTCAGGATCTTACCCCGGACAGGCATGATGCCCTGGAACTCCGCGTCCCGGCTCAGCTTGACGCTGCCCAATGCGGAGTCACCCTCCACGATGTAAAGCTCCCGCACACCGGTGTCCCGGCTGCGGCAGTCCACGAACTTCTGGACCCGGTTGGCAATGTCGATGGAGCCGGAGAGCTTCTTCTTCACACTGCTCTTGGTTTTCTCCGCGGATTCTCTGGCCCGCTTGTTCACCAGAATCTGCTCCGCAGCTTTGGCTGCTTCCTGGGCATTCTCAATGAACCACACCTGAAGCTGCTCCTTGAAAAATGCCGTCATGGCATCCTGGGTGAACTTCGAGTTGACGGACTTTTTGGTCTGGTTCTCAAAGCAGCCGATGGTGGAGAAGCAGTTGGTCACCAGCACCAGGCTGTCCTGGATGTCCTGGTAGAGGATCTTGTTCTCATTCTTGGTATATTTGTTATTGTCCTTCAGATACTTGTCAAAGGCCGCGGTAAAGCCCAGGCGCACCGCCCGGTCCGGGCTGCCGCCGTATTCCAGCCAGGAGGAGTTGTGGTAATACTCGGTGTGGCTGACCTGCTTGCTGAAGCAGAAGGACACAGTGATCTTTAATTTCATTTCCGGGCGGTTCTCCGCATCGCGGCCCCGGCGTTCGGCTTCCCAGTAGGTGGGCATGGTGAAGACGTTGTCCCCCACCAGTTCCTCGATATACTGCTTAATTCCGTCGGTGTAGCAGAATTCTTCCTCTTCAAACTTTCTGCCCACCTGGTTGCGGAATTTGAAAGTGATGCCCTTGTTCACCACCGCCTGGCGGCGCAGCACATCCCGGTAGTACTCCACGGGGATATTGATATCGGTGAACACTTCCTTGTCCGGCTTCCAGTGGAAGCAGGAGCCGGTCTTTTTCCGGTCAGCGGGTTCCTTCTTCATTTTGCCCTTGATCCGGCCCTTTTCAAAGTGCAGGTCATACCGGAACCCGTCCCGGCGTACCGTCACATCAAAGAATTCGGAGGCGTACTGGGTGGCGCAGGAGCCCAGGCCGTTCAGGCCCAGGGAGTACTCGTAGTTCTCGCCGTTCTCGCCGTACTTACCGCCGGCGTACATCTCGCAGAACACCAGCTCCCAGTTATACCGCTTTTCCTTCTCATTATAGTCCACAGGGCAGCCCCGTCCGAAGTCCTCCACTTCCACGCTGAGGTCTTCATACCGGGTGACGATGATGGTATCACCGTGGCCCTCTCTTGCTTCGTCGATGGCGTTGGAGAGGATCTCAAACACCGCGTGCTTACAGCCCTCCAGATCGTCAGAGCCAAAGATGACCGCGGGACGCTTGCGCACCCGGTCCTCGCCCTTCAGCATGGAGATGCTGGAATTTCCGTATTGTTCTTGCTGTTTCTTAGCCATTTTCCTTACCTGCCATAGTTATCCATAATAATTCTATTGTATTATACGTTATTTTGTTCGCAAAGTCAACCAACCGGTTTTTCATACCATTCCCAAAAAAAGCACATACTACCCCAAAAGGAGTGATCGTATGGAATCCATCTGGCAGGACACCCACTTACCTCAATTCCCCCAATTGCAGGGAGACATCCGAACCGACGTACTGATCATCGGCGGCGGCATGGCCGGGCTGCTCTGCGGTCATATGCTGCAGCAGGCCGGGGTCCGCTGCGTCATCGCGGAGGCAAAGACCATTGCTTCCGGCATCACCAAAAACACCACCGCCAAAGTCACCTCCCAGCATGGACTTGTGTACCGGGAACTGATCGCCCGGTTTGGCACGGAACAAGCTGGGCTGTACCTGGAAGCCAATGAGCAGGCTGTTGGTGCTTACCGGGAGCTGTGCAAGACCATCGACTGTGATTTTTCCGATCAGGCAAATTTTGTCTATTCCAAAGACGATCCCCGAAAGTTGGAAGAGGAACTGGCCTCCCTCCAGGCACTGAAATTCCCCGCAGTCTTCGTCCGGGATGTTCCCCTACCCTTCTCCACCGTGGGCGCGGTGAAATTCCCCCACCAGGCCCAGTTCCATCCCTTAAAGTTCCTGTCCGCCATTGCGCCACCCCTGGCGATCTTTGAAAACACCCCTGTACGGGAACTGACCAAAGTCTGCGCCACCACGGACCACGGCAATATCTACGCAGATACCATCATCGTGGCTACTCACTTTCCTTTCCTGAACAAGCATGGCAGCTATTTTCTGAAGCTGTACCAGCAGCGGTCCTACGCCATCTCGCTGGAAAATATCCATGCCCCCGAGGGAATGTACCTGGATGCCCAGGAAAACGGCCTTTCCTTCCGCCCTCACAACGGCGTACTGATCCTGGGGGGCGGCGGACACCGCACCGGAAAGCAGGGCGGTAACTGGCAGGAGCTGGAGCAGTTCGCAGGCAACCATTATCCCGACGCTGTCATCACCCACCGCTGGGCAACACAGGACTGCATAACCCTGGACGGCGTTCCCTATATCGGCCGCTACAGCGCCCGGACGCCCAACCTTTACGTTGCCACAGGCTTCAACAAATGGGGCATGACCTCCTCCATGGTGGCCGCCCGGATGCTCACCGAACTGATCACCCGGGGCAGCAGTCCTTATACCCAGGTCTTCTCCCCTTCCCGCAGCATTCTGCGGCCCCAGCTGGCGGTCAACGCACTGGAAAGTACCAAAAACCTGCTGTCCCTCTCCCCAAAGCGCTGTCCCCATCTGGGCTGCGCCCTCAAATGGAATCCCCAGGAGCATAGCTGGGACTGTCCCTGCCACGGCTCCCGCTTCGAGGCCGACGGTACCCTCATCGACAACCCCGCCACCGGGGACCTGAAGAAACGGGATTAACCCCCCGTTTTTCTTCTCGTAAATTTTTTATCGTTTTTCGATAAATTATAGTTGACAAACGTTTCCTCCTGTGTTAGTATAGGGCCATCCGGATAAGACAAACAAAAAACACAAACACTTGGAGGAAATAAACCATGAATAAACTTACCAAAACTGCTAAGACCCTCGACAAAATCTGTCATGTTGTGCAGGTCATCTTCACCATCGTTATCGTTTTCGGCATTCTTTGCAGCGGCCTCATGCTTCTGGGCTACGCATTGGGATGGGACACTGCCACCTACAGCTCCGGCGTAAACACCCTGGACATCGGCATTCTGGAAATGGAGCTGACGGAGAACGCTGTTATCGATTTTGATCTTGCCTATATGCAGGGCCTCGTCGTCCTGGTACTGGGCAGCGTGTGCCTGTTCATCGGCCGTCAGGCTTGCCGTTACATCCG
>JAXJVC010000091.1:0-10839 GCA_036308745.1 Oscillospiraceae bacterium
TACGGCGAAAAGGCGGCCCACGGTTCCTGGCTTGCCCCCGTGGCCGAGGATATCCTGGAGGCCTACTTTGAAATGGAAGACTCCAGCGACGTCTTTACCTACGAAAACAAGGTCGGTTGACCCCCAAGGGCGCGGCAAAAGCCGCGCCCTTTCATCGTGTCGAAAAGGTGGTAAATTGTAGTTTAGCGGCGAAGCCGCATGCCTTCCCCCGAGGGGAAGCCATTGCGCCTACAGCGCCATTCACTTTACATTTTCCTGCTCCTGGGGTGGGAAGCTGGTGTAGCTTTTTCCCGGCTTCAGCTTCACATTCCGGATCCGGGCCAGCTCCGAGGCGGTGACGAACCGGAATCCCCGCTGCTGCATCACGTCGATAATATCCAGCGCCGC
Organism: Oscillospiraceae bacterium; assembly: GCA_036308745.1. Taxonomy (GTDB): domain Bacteria; phylum Bacillota; class Clostridia; order Oscillospirales; family Oscillospiraceae; genus Faecousia. The sequence continues at coordinate 388 of JAXJVC010000091.1, forward strand.
CTGAACGGAACTGGTGGTCATGTCGTGGAGGAGGATGATGTCCCCGTCCTTTACGTTTTTCAGTACCGCCCGTTCAATGGCCGCCGTATCCCGGGTGGCCCAATCCTTCGGGTCCACGGACCAACTGAGGATACACAGGTTCCGCACCTCCGCCACCTGCCGCACCCCGTCGCTGCAGCAGCCCCCGGGAGGACGCAGGAACACCGGGTCGCAGTCCTCCGGCAGAAGAGCCTGGGAATCAACCAACTCCCCAGCGATGGTCCGGCGGCTCATATTCATCATGCTGTCGTGGGTATAGCCGTGAAAGCCAATTTCATGGCCCTCGCTGAAAATGCGCTGGGTCAGCTCCGGATACTGCGCCATCCGGTAGCCGCACAGCAGGAAGGTGGCCTTCACCTCCCGCTGATACAGCCCGTCCAGCAGGGCAACCGTATACCGGCCCGAAGGCCCGTCATCAAAGGTCAGGGCTACATATTTTTCATCCTCCGCCGCTCCGGCGGGGAAAGCAACACAAGATAAGATCAGTACGCAGGCCAATATCCGCCGCATGGGATCACTTCCTTTGAAAATGTAGTTTGTTTTATAAATTATCGTTTCGCGCTTTAAGTGCCGCAGGCGCAATGGCTTCCCCCGGGGGAAGGTATGCGGCTTCGCCGCAAAACAACAATTTAACTTTCTAAGCATTTCGTTTGACGTACCGCCCAAAATAGGGTATGATATAAGGTAAGAAAAAATGGAGGTGCGGGAAATGGAACTTCTCTGTCCCCTTTGCGGGGAAACCCTGGAACGTGGAGAGCGAAGCTATGTCTGCCAAAACCGGCACAGCTTTGACATTGCCCGGCAGGGCTATGTGAATCTGCTCACCGTCCAGCAGAAGCATTCCCTCGCCCCCGGTGACACCCGGGAGCAGGTGCTCTCCCGCCGGGCCTTTCTGGAGGCGGGGCATTACGCCCCCATCAGCGATGCCCTCATCGCCGCCGCAAAGAAATATGCCGCGGCAGGCCCCATTCTGGATGTGGGCTGCGGCGAGGGCTACTACTGCACCCGGCTGGCGAAGGCCCTGGACCTGCCCCTGACGGGACTGGATATCTCCAAGGAAGCCGTCCGCTGTGCCGCCGCCAAATACAAGGACGCCCAGTGGCTCTGCGCCACCGCGGCCCATATCCCCGCGGCCGATGAAAGCGTGGGTCTGCTCACCAGTCTCTTTGCCCTTACCCTTCCCGGGGAATACCACCGGGTCCTGAAGCAGGGCGGTCTCTACTTCCAGGTGCTGGCGGCGGAGGACCATCTGCTGGGTCTGAAAGCCATCATCTACGACCATTTGACCCACAAAGAGAAGGACTCTGCCCCGGAAATCCCCGGCTTTGCCCGCTTAGAATCCATTCCCGTCCGCTTCGATTTCACGGTGGAAGGGGAGCAAATTCAGAATCTATTCGCCATGACACCCCACCTTTTCCGCATCGGCAAGGAGGGCGCGGAGCGGCTTCGCCGGACGGAAACCCTTTCCGACACCGCAAGCTGTGTGCTGAATATCTATCGCCGTCAATAATATTCCCGCCGAAACCGGGAATTATGGCTGGAAAATTGTCGAAACAGGAGCAATTTATGCTGAACAAACTTCAAGCTGTTTGTAATAAATTTGAAGAACTCTGCGCCAAATCCGAACAGCCGGATTTCTACACCGATCCCAAAAAAGCGGCAAAGCTTTTGCGGGAAAAGAACGAATTGGAGCCCATCGTGGAGGCTTTTCAGGCCTACCGCCAGGCAGAGCAGGACATGACCGATGCCCAGGAACTGATGGCCGACCCGGAAATGAAGGAGCTTTGCCAGGAGACCTACGCCGCCGCCAAAGCGCAAAAGGAAGAACTGTTCGAAAAACTGCAGATTTTGCTCCTTCCCAAGGACCCCAACGACGAAAAAAGCGTCATCGTGGAGATTCGGGGCGGTGTCGGCGGCGAGGAAAGCGCCCTGTTTGCCCACAGCCTGTTCCGGATGTACTCCATGTACGCCGCCGCCAAGGGCTGGAGCATCGAGCTGATGAACTACAATGAAACCGAGCTGGGCGGTATAAAAGAGGCGGATTTTGTCATCAACGGTCGGGGTGCCTACTCCCGGATGAAATATGAATCCGGCGTCCACCGGGTCCAGCGGGTGCCGGAGACCGAGTCCGGCGGCCGGGTCCATACCTCCACCGCCACCGTAGCCGTCCTCCCCGAAATGGAAGAGGTGGACGTACAGATCAATCCGGCAGACATCGAAATGCAGGTCTACCGTGCCAGCGGCGCCGGCGGCCAGCACGTGAACAAAACCTCCTCCGCCGTCCGGCTGATCCACAAGCCCAGCGGTATCGTAGTGGCCTGCCAGGAGGAACGGAGCCAGCTCCAGAACCGTGAAAAGTGTATGCGGATGCTGGCCAGCAAACTCTATGAGATCGAGCAGGAGAAAAAAGACAGTGAAGTGACGGGCATGCGCCGCAGTCAGGTGGGTACCGGTATGCGCAACGAGCGGATCCGCACCTACAATTTCCCCCAGGGCCGGGTCACCGACCACCGGGTGGGTCTGACCTTGTACCGCATCGATTCCATTATGAACGGCGACATTGACGAGATCATCAACGCCCTGGCAACTGCCGACCAGGCGGAAAAGCTGAAGAACGCCCAATAACCGTAGGGCGCTGTCTGACCCCGCCCTACAGGATGAATGAGGATAGATTATGCAATACACAACCACCTCCCCCGCTGAAACCGAAAAAATCGGCTCTGCTTTGGGGAAAATTTTACAGCCGGGAACCATCCTGGCCTACCGGGGCGACCTGGGGGCGGGAAAGACTGCCTTCACCCGGGGACTGGCCCGGGGACTGGGCTGCACCGACATGGTCACCAGCCCCACCTATACCATCGTCAACGAATACTTAGGTGGGCGCATTCCTCTGTTTCACTTCGATATGTACCGGCTCCGTTCCAGCGATGACCTGTGGGACATCGGCTGGGAGGACTACCTGGACCGGGGCGGCATTTGCGCCGTGGAGTGGAGCGAAAACGTAGCAGACGCTATGGAGGATGCCATTTCCGTCACCATTGAAAAGCTGGGCGGCGATGCCCGGCGCATCACCATAGAAGGAGGGGATTTCCTTGCTGATCTTAGCCTTTGAAACCAGCGCAAAAGCCGCCTCCGTGGCTCTGCTGGATGGCAATAAGCTGCTGGGAGAAAGCTACCAGAACACCGGCCTGACCCACAGCCAGACCCTGATGGTCATGGCAGAGGACCTGCTGAAGCAGTGCAGCAAAGCCGTTTCCGATGTGGAGGCCGTGGCTGTAGCCGAAGGCCCCGGTTCCTTTACCGGCGTGCGCATCGGCGTGGCTGCCGCCAAGGGCTTCGCCTGGGGCGGATCCATTCCCTGCTACGGCGTATCCACCCTGGAGGCCATGGCGGAAAGCCTGGGTATTTACCAGGGCTATGTCTGCCCCTGTATGGATGCCCGCCGGAGCCAGGTGTACAATGCTCTGTTTTATGTAAACCAAGGTGTGATCCAACGGGTCCGGGAGGATCGGGCCATTGCCCTGGCAGAGCTGAAAGAAGAACTGAAATTGCTGAACGAGCCTATTTTCCTGGTTGGCGACGGCAGTGATCTGTGTTATAATACTCTGAAAGAGGAAGTTTCCGGTCTGGTTCTGCCCCCGGAACACCGGAAGCACCAGCGGGCCACCGGCGTGGCACTCCTGGCGGCGGCGAAAGCCGCGGCAGGGGAAAGCGGTGACGGCAACGCCCTGACCCCCAATTACCTGCGGCTCAGCCAGGCAGAGCGGGAGAGAATGGAAAAAATGCAGAATGCAAAATGATGAATGCAGAATGAGATCGTCCGCTTTGCGGACACCATAATTTTGCATTTTGCACTCTGCATTCCACACAGAATATCTTACATTGAAAAATAAAGGAGACAGAAAAATGGCAAACGTACATGTCCTCGATCATCCCCTGATCCAGCACAAGCTGGCCATTCTGCGCAACAAGGAGACCCCCGTCAAGGAGTTCCGTGAGCTGATTGGCGAGATCTCCGGCCTGATGTGCTATGAAGCAACCCGGAATCTGCCTACCAAGGAAGTCCTGGTGGAGACCCCCATCACCACCGCCAAGTGCAAGATGTTGGCCGGCAAGAAGATGGCCATCGTTCCCATCCTCCGGGCAGGCCTGGGCATGGTGGACAACATGGTCGCCCTGATCCCCTCCGCCAAGATCGGCCACATCGGCCTGTACCGGGATCCCGAGACCCACAAGCCTGTGGAATACTACTGCAAGCTGCCTGATGACGTGGGCAACCGGGTAGTCTTTGTGGTGGACCCCATGCTGGCTACCGGCGGCAGCGCTGTGGCTGCCATCGATTTCCTGAAGCAGCACGGCTGCAAGAACATCATCATGATGAACGTCATCGGCTGCCCCGAGGGCGTGAAGGCCGTCCAGGAAGCCCACCCCGATGTGGAGATGTACCTGGCTGCCCTGGACGAAAAGCTGAATGACCACGCCTACATCGTCCCCGGTCTGGGCGACGCCGGCGACCGCATCTTCGGCACCAAGTAAAAAGTACCTAAGCCCCGAACCTGCCGGTTCGGGGCTTTTGTGATATTATCACGGAAAACTTCCCTCCTTCCGGGTATACTGTAGACAAAGAAAACCGAAAGGAGCAAACACTATGGCTGCTATCAATATCAACGAGAAACAGTTTCAGGAACTGAGAGCGGGAGACCGCCCCGTCCTGGTGGATTTTTGGGCGCCCTGGTGCGGCTACTGCCGCCGGATCAGCGCCCCCTATGACAAAATTGCGGGCCAGTACGCCGACTCCCTTGTGGTGGCAAAGATCAACATCGACGACGCGCCCCTGCTTGCGGAGCAGGAGCGGATCGAAGTGATCCCCAGCCTGGTGCTGTATCGGGGCGGCAAGGCCATCGGCTCCATTGTGGCCCCGGAATCCAAATCCGCCATCGATGTCTTCCTCCGGGAGCATCTGTAAGGAGGGAAGATTATGGCGCAAATCTATGACATGGTCATCATCGGCGGCGGCCCCGGCGGTTATACCGCCGCCCTCTACGCCGCCCGGGCAGGTTTTAGCACCCTGCTGCTGGAAAAGCTGTCCCCCGGTGGGCAGATGGCCCTGAGCCATCAAATCGACAACTACCCCGGCTTTCCCGATGGCATCGACGGCTTCTCCCTGGCGGAAAATATGCAGCGTCAGGCGGAGCGGTTCGGCGCCCGGACGGAGCTGGCTCAGGTGTTCTCCGCTGATCTGAAGGCAAGCCCCAAGGTCATCGAGACCAGTGAAGGCACCTTCCATGCCAAAACCGTGGTGCTTTCCACCGGAGCCGGTCCCCGGCTTCTGGGACTGCCCATGGAGCAGGAGCTGACGGGCCGGGGAATCCATTACTGCGCCGCCTGCGACGGGATGTTCTACCGGGGCAAGACTGTCGTGGTGGTCGGCGGCGGCAACTCCGCCGCGGCGGATGCCCTCCTTCTCAGCCGAGTAGCAAAAAAGGTCATCCTTGTCCACCGCAGGGACTCCCTCCGGGCCACGAAGATCTACCACCAGCCGCTGATGCAAGCGGAAAACGTGGAATTTTACTGGAACAGCGCCGTGACGGAGCTGCTCCACAACGGCAAGATCACCGGTATCCGGCTTCGGGATCTGGTAACGGAGGAGGAAAGAGACCTTTCCTGTGACGGTGTGTTCGTCAGCATCGGCCGGAAGCCCGCCTCGGAGCTGGCGGAAGGCCAGCTGGAGCTGGATCAGGCCGGGTATATTCTGGCAGGAGAGTCCACCGAAACCAGCATCCCGGGAGTATATGCGGTAGGCGATGTGCGTACCAAGGAACTGCGCCAGGTGGTCACGGCGGTAGCCGACGGCGCCATGGCCGTCCACCATGCCGAGGGCTATCTGGCAGAACACCCATAACACCACATCAGGCGGGGAGCGATCCCCGCCTTGCTTCATTTCCCATACAAGCCGCCCTACGGAGGCAGGGTAAAAAAATGTCATGGAACCGTTGCAAGCGGGTGTGTGATTTGATAAAATAAATAGAGCAAACCCAATTTCTAATTTCCAGCAGGTGACATCCATGAACACCAAACACGATTACATCGCCGTATTCGATTCCGGCGTGGGCGGGCTCAGCGTGCTGCGGCATCTGCGGCGGGTGATGCCCGGTGAGCGGTACCTCTATTTCGGAGATTCCGCCAACGCCCCCTATGGCACCAAAACAAAGGAAGACGTAAAGAAGCTGACCTTCGATGCGGCCCAAAGGCTGATTTCCCGGGGCATTAAGGCTCTGGTAGTGGCCTGCAATACCGCCACCTCCGCCGCCATCCATGATCTGCGCATCGCGTACCCCGACCTGGTGGTCATCGGCATCGAGCCTGCCCTGAAGCTGGCGGCAGAACGGTTCCCCGGAGGGAAGCTCTGCGTCATGGCTACCCCCATGACCCTGCGGGAGGAAAAATTTGCTGCCCTGATGCGCCGCTATGAGGAAGTCTGCCATGTGCAAAAGCTCCCCGCCCCCGGACTGGTGGAGCTGGTGGAAGGGGGAAAGGCAGATTCCCCGGAGACAGATTCCCTATTGAAAACCCTCTTTGCCACCCTGGAAAGCACCCCTGACGCTGTGGTGCTGGGCTGCACCCACTATCCCTTTGCGGCAAAGGCCATTTCCCGGGTACTGGGAGGGGGAGTGACGCTGCTGGACGGCGGCGAAGGTACCGCCCGGGAGACCCGGCGCCGTCTGGCGGAAGCAGGCCTGCTGGAAGAAGGGGAAGGGGCCCTGGTGATTGAGAACAGCCGGGAGGACCCCGCACTGATTGATCTGTCCTGGAATTTATTGAAGTAACACCCTGTATGGGAGGGTTTTCAACCCTCCCATACAGAAAATGCAGGAGGGCATTTCATGGACAACAACATCTTAGTTATCGGCATTGCCGGCGGTACCGGCAGCGGCAAGACCACCCTGATGAACAACCTGATCCAGCGCTACGGCGACGCGGTAACGGTGCTGAGCCATGACAATTACTACAAGCGTCACGACGAACTGCCCTACGAGGAGCGGTGCAAGCTGAACTACGATGAGCCTGCCGCCCTGGAAACGGACCTGATGGCCCGGCATCTGGAAAGCCTGCGCAGGGGCGAGACCATCCTCTGCCCTGTTTACGACTTTACCGTCCATAACCGCTCCGACGAGACCATCCCCATCGTACCAAAGAAGGTCATCATCGTGGAGGGCATCCTGATCTTCGAGGATAAAGAGCTGCGGGAGCTGATGGACATCCGCATTTTTGTGGACACCGACGCGGATGTGCGGCTGTGCCGCCGGATCAAGCGGGATGTAAACAAGCGGGGCCGCACCCTGGAGAGCGTACTGCAGCAGTACCAGGAGACGGTGAAACCCATGCACGAAAAGTATGTGGAACCCAGCAAGAAATTCGCGGACATCGTGGTGCCTGAGGGTGGCAAGAACCTGGTGGCACTGGATATGATCATGGGCCGCATCCAGCGGCATTTGGAGGAAGCATGAACTACGAAAGTTTGATTTTTGACATCGACGGCACCCTGTGGGACTCCCGGGCGCTGGTAGCCGAGGGCTATAACATCCAGCTGAAGGCCGAGGGCCTGGAGCATCTGTTCATCAACGCCGAGATCCTCAGACCCCTCTTCGGCAAGGTCATGACGGAGATCGCAGACGTGATCCTGGCCTCCATTCCGGCGGAGGAGCGTTATGACCTGATGGAGCGGTGCATGAATACCGAAAACGAATACCTGCACCAAAACGAATGCCGCATCGGCTATCCCAAAGTTAAGGAGACTATGGCGGAGCTGGCCAAAAAGCACCGGCTGTTCATCGTCAGCAACAGCCAATGCGGCTATCCTGAGCTGTGCATCGAAAAGCTGGGCTTGGGGGACTACATTTCCGGCCATATGTGCTTCGGCGACACCGGCACCAGCAAGGGACAGACCATCCGCACCCTGATGAAAAAACACAATATCGAAAGCTGTGTCTATATCGGTGATACCCAGGGGGACTACGAAGCCACGGTGGAAGCGGGCATCCCCTTCATCTGGTGTACCTTCGGCTTCGGCACCCCGGCGGGGTATGTGGCAAAGGTGGATACCTTTGATGCCCTCCTTGCCCTGGAGGAGGAAAAAGCATGATGAATTTTGCCATGGATTCCTACTGTCTGATGTGCTATCTGGGCCGGAACATTGAGCTGGTCCGCCCTCTGGGTACGGAGGAGCAGACTACCGCTTTTGCCAAGGAAATCATGAAGCTGTACCTTTCCGCCCCGGAAGGGGTCACGGCAAACTGGTTCGGCCCTGCGGTCAGTGACCTGCTCCATGAGATGTACGGCCTGGACATCGACCGGTTCCGTCAGGAAAAGGAGGAATCCAACCGGTTCGTGCTGGAGCGGATGGACACCATCCGGGATATGGTCCGTTCTGCCCCAGACCCTCTGCTGGCAGGACTGCAGTTCGCCATTTTGGGCAATTATCTGGATTTTGCCGCCCTGCGGGATCAGGTCAGCTTTGACAAGCTGGACGATATGCTCCGGCAGGCTCTGGAAATGGAACTGGACCCCCAGATGGTAGAATCCCTCCGGTCCGACCTGGCAAAGAGAAAGACCCTCCTGTACATTACGGATAACGCCGGTGAGATCGGCTTTGACCGGGTCTTCGCCGAAGAGATCGCCCGGATCTATCCCCAGCTGGAGATCACTTTCTGTGTTCGGGGAGCCGTCACCAACAACGACGCCACCCGGGAGGACGCCGCCGCTGTGGGAATTCCTTTCCGGATCATCGACAACGGCAACCGGGTAGCCGGTACCCAGCTGGACCAGCTCAGTGACGAAGCAAGGACGGCTCTGGAAACCTCCGATATCATCCTCGCCAAGGGCATGGCCAACACCGAAACCATGTACGGCTGTGGACACAATGTGTACTACGCTTTCCTGATCAAATGCCAGCGGTTTGTCGACCGCTTCGGCAAGCCCATGTTCACCGCTATGCTGGTAAAAGAACCTTAAATAGGATCCTCCGCCCTGGCTTTTCACAAGCCGGGGCGGACTGTTTTCCAAAAGTGATAAAAAGGTATTGACAAACATTGGATAAGAAGGTAAAATATTAAGTGGTTAGCATGGGCTAACGATTTCTAAACCAACCGGTTAGCATAACCTAATCAAAGAATCAGGTGACTTATATGAATTTGACCACTGCACAGTTAGGCAAAGAATACATCATCCAGCGGATCGACACCGACGATGCGGAACTGAACGCGTTCCTGTTTTCCCTGGGCTGCTACAGCGGCGAACCCATTACGGTGGTTTCCCGGCGCAGAGGCAGCTGCGTGGTGTCCATAAAGGACGGCAGATACTGCATCGACTCCCAGCTGGCTGCGGATATCGTTATTTGACGCTGCCTTGAGCAATTTTTTGCTCCATAGTTAGCAAGCAGCAACCCAAACAAACCAAGGAGGCATTCCATCATGAGAATTGCTTTTGCAGGCAATCCCAACTCCGGCAAGACCACCATGTACAACGCCCTCACCGGCCGAAATGAAAAAGTCGGCAACTGGGCTGGCGTTACCGTAGATAAAAAAGAGGCACCCATCCGAAGCGCCTACGCAAGCGGCCTGGAGCTGATCGCCGTGGACCTGCCCGGCGCATACTCCATGTCCCCCTTTACTTCCGAGGAGAGCGTCACCAGCACTTATATCCAAAACGAAGCGCCGGATGTGATCATCAATATCGTGGACGGCACCAATCTGAGCCGCTCCCTGTTCTTCACCACCCAGCTTCTGGAGCTGGGCATCCCCATGGTGGTGGCTCTGAACAAGTCTGACATCAACGAGAAGAAGCAGACCCGCATCAATGCCAGACTTCTCTCCGAAAAGCTGGGCTGCCCTGTGGTGGAGACCATTTCCACCAATGCCAGCGGCCTGACAGAGCTGGTCAAAGCTGCCGTGGCACAAAAGGACATGGCCCAGAAAGTCCCCTACGACCAGGGCTATGTGGATCTTTCCGACAGGCAGGCCGTTGAGGCTGCAGACCGCAAGCGGTTCGAATTTGTCAATCGGATCGTGGCAAAGGTGGAGACCCGCAAGATCCTGACCAAAGACCGGAACGTTCAGGATAAGATCGACGCCGTGCTGACCCATCCCATGGCGGGTCTGGCTATCTTCGCCGCCGTTATGTTCCTGGTATTCGATATTTCCCAGTCCACTCTGGGACCCTGGCTGGCAGACACCCTGGTTGCCTGGCTGGAAGTGTTCCAGGGTTGGATTGGTGAATTGGTCTCCGGCGCGGCACCCATCCTTCAGTCTCTGCTGGTAGACGGTATCATCGGCGGCGTTGCCGCTGTTGTGGGCTTCCTGCCCCTGGTCATGGTGATGTACTTCCTCATCGCTCTGCTGGAGGACTGCGGTTACA
>JAXJVC010000092.1:0-3794 GCA_036308745.1 Oscillospiraceae bacterium
ACCGAATTTGAAGATACGGTGTATATGTACAGCAGCCGCCTTTCCCAGGACGGCATCCGGCTGGATTATATCGATAATGACGAGGATATCCCAGAGATCTCCTGCGACCCCAAACGGCTGCGGCAGGTCTTCCTGAATATTCTGGACAACGCTGCCAAGCACGGCGGCGAAGGCAAGCGCATCGAAGCTTCCATGAGCTGCGAAGATGACAGCGTGGTGGTGCGCATCCGGGACTTCGGACCCGGCATCCCGGAGGACGAGATCCCTCTGGTGAAAAAGAAATTCTACAAGGGCAGCTCCCAGGCCCGAGGTACGGGCATTGGTCTTGCCGTGTGCGACGAGATTGTGGAAATGCACGGCGGCACCCTGACCCTGGAGAATGCCCAGGGCGGCGGCACACTGGTTACTGTGCGGCTGCCTGCGGTTTAAGCGGAAAGGAACGCAAAGACACTATGGCAAAGAAAGAAAACCAGCCCTGCTGCGAAAAATTCAAGACCATGATCGGCGGCCAGGCTCTGATCGAAGGTATTATGATGCGTGGTCCCGAAAAGGATGCCATCGTTATCCGGGGGGCGGAGGGCCTGACCCTTGAGGTATCCGATCGGAAGCTGGCCCCCAAAAACTCCTGGAAAAACTGGCCCTTTTTCCGGGGAATGTTTGGCTTTTTCGATTCCCAGGTCACCGGTGTCAAGGCACTGATGCGGTCTGCGGACCTGGCTCCCGAGGAAATGCAGGAGGAGCCTTCCAAGCTGGATCTTTGGCTGGAAAAGAAGCTGGGCAACGAAAAATTTCAGCAGGCCCTCATCGGTATTGCCGTGGCCATGGGTCTGGGCCTTTCCATCGTGCTGTTTTTCCTGCTGCCCATGATTGTCAGCTCCTTCTTTGACAAGTGGATCTCCAACACCCTGGTGCTGAACCTGGTGGAGGGTATGGTGCGGATGTGCATCTTCATGGGTTATATGCTGCTGGTCTCCCGGATGGGAGAGATGAAGCGGGTGTTTGCCTATCACGGCGCGGAGCATAAGACCATCCGTTGCTATGAGGCAGGTTTACCCTTGACTGTGGAAAATGTCCGGGTCCAGACCCGGCTCCATCCCCGCTGCGGAACCAGCTTCCTGCTGGTTGTCATGGTGATCTCCATTCTGGTTTTCTCCGTGGCTTCCACTGCACTGCTGGCGGTTTTCCCCTGGCTTGAAGCCATTCGGGGTAGCTTCGGCTATCGGCTGCTGATGATCACCTTTAAGCTGCTTCTGCTGCCTGTTGTGGTGGGCATCACCTATGAGATCAACCGCTGGGTGGGCCGCCATGACAACGCCCTGAGCCGGATCCTTTCTGCGCCGGGCCTGTGGATGCAGAATTTTACCACCAATGAGCCTGACGATTCCATGATCGAGGTGGGCATCGCCGCTGTGCAGGCTGTGCTTCCTGAAAAGGAGGGCACGGACCGTTGGTAAAGCAGTACGGCGAATTGTATCTGGACACCCGGCGGGCCCTGCTTGCCAAGGAGGAGCCTCAGCTTGCGGGTATGATGGCCCGGCAGCTACTGTGCCATGTTTCCGGGAAAAGTCAGGAATATATTCTCAACAATCGGGATCTGTATGCATCCCAGGAGACTGTCCGGGGTGTGGAGGCCGGGTTAAAGCGGCTGCTGGAAGGGGAGCCTCTTGCCTACGTCCTCGGAGAGTGGGAGTTTTATGGCCTGACGCTGCAGGTCACTCCGGATGTGCTGATCCCCCGGGACGACACCTGCGCCGTGGCCTCCCTGGCCATTAAGCAGGGGATTTTCCTGGAGCAGGATCCCCGAATCCTGGATCTTTGCTGCGGCAGCGGCTGCATCGGTCTGGCGGTGGCCAGCCGGGTAAAGGATGCCCGGGTGACCATGGCGGACCTGAGCAAGGAGGCCCTGGCCGTTGCCAAGAAAAATACACAGCTCAATAAACTCAGCGGACGGGTGCAGTGCGTTCAGGCCGATGCGATGGCTCCTGCGCCGGTGTTCCTGGGGAAATTTGATATGATCGTCTCCAATCCCCCCTACATCACCGGGGAGGAGATGAAGACCCTGCCTGCCAGTGTGAAGGATTTCGAGCCTCATATGGCCCTTTACGGCGGGGAGGATGGTTTGGACTTTTACCGCGCAATTGCGGAGAATTATACCGGGGCCCTGAAGCCCGGCGGCTTCCTGTGCCTGGAATATGGTGAAGACCAGGGCGACGATATCTGCCGCATCCTGGAAGCAAAGGGGTATACCATTCTGGAACGAGCCAGAGACTATAACGATACAGAAAGAGCCGTGCTGGCCCAGTACGGCAGGAAGGAAGATTAACATGGCGACGAAAAAGACTGTTTACGAAGCACCCTCTCCCGCTGCGGATAAGAAAAAGGCTCTGCAGACTGCCCTGAACCAGATCGACAAGAATTTCGGCAAGGGCACGGTTATGCGTCTGGGCGACCGGCCCGAAATGAATGTGGAGGCTATCCCCACCGGCTCTCTGGCACTGGATGCCGCACTGGGCATCGGCGGTGTGCCCAAGGGCCGTATCATTGAGATCTATGGCCCGGAATCCTCCGGTAAGACCACCCTGGCGCTGCACATTCTGGCAGAGGCTCAGAAGCGGGGCGGTGAAGTGGCCTTTGTGGACGCGGAGCACGCTCTGGATCCCGTTTACGCCGCTGCCCTGGGCGTGGATACCGATAACCTGCTGGTTTCCCAGCCTGATACCGGCGAACAGGCTCTGGAGATCACCGATGCCCTGGTTCGTTCCGGCGCGGTGGATGCGGTGGTTGTGGACTCTGTGGCCGCTCTGGTTCCCAAGCAGGAAATCGAGGGCGAGATGGGCGACACCTTTGTGGGCCTTCAGGCAAGACTGATGTCCCAGGCACTGCGGAAGCTGGCCGGAACCATCAACAAGACCAACTGCGTGGTCATCTTCATTAACCAGCTGCGTATGAAGATCGGTGTCATGTACGGTAACCCGGAGACCACCACCGGCGGCAATGCCCTGAAGTTCTATTCCTCCGTCCGCCTGGATGTGCGCCGTGTGGAATCCATCAAGGAGGGCGGCAACGTCATCGGCAATAAGACCCGGGTCAAGGTTGTTAAGAATAAGGTGGCACCTCCCTTCCGGGAAGCTCATTTTGACATCCTGTACGGTCAGGGCATCTCCAAGTGGAGCGAGCTGGTAGATCTGGCGGTTCAGATGGACATCGTCCAGAAGAGCGGCAGCTGGTTCTCCATGGGCGATGAGCGCATCGGCCAGGGCGCAAACTCCGTGAAGGAGTATCTGATCGCCAATCCCGACATCGCCCAGCAGGTGGAAGCCCAGGTTCGGGAGAATCTGTGGAAGCTGAGCGGCGGCAGCCCCAAGGCTCCTGCCAAGGCTGCGGAGAAGCCCGTAGCCGTCAGCGCCGACGATTTCAGCGATGAGGATTGATTCCCTGAAAACCACCCCCGACAGGGCAGGGCGCTACTGGGTGACCTTTGATGACGGCACCAAGCTGGCCCTGTACCGCCAGACCGTGGAGGACTTTGGCCTGTATACCGGGCTGGAGCTGACTGCGGAGCAGGGGGAGAAGCTGAAAACCGCCGCCGGGCAGATGTCCGCGAAAATGCGGGCGGTGCGGATCGTGTCCGCATCCAGCGTATCCCGGCGGGATCTGGAGGAGCGGCTGGTCCGGAAAGGGGAGGACCCCTCTCAGGCAAAGGAAGCAGTTGCCTGGATGGAGGAGCTTCACCTGGTGGACGACCGGAATACGGCGGAGCAGATCGTACATTCCTGCATCAGTAAGGGCTACGG
>JAXJVC010000093.1:0-16284 GCA_036308745.1 Oscillospiraceae bacterium
AGCTGGTATGTGGAAGGTGAGGGCAACTTCCGGCGGGTCCAGCTGACCAAACGGCTGGCCACCATCGGCAGCAGCGATTTGTGCCGGGATGTGATCGAATGGCTACGCAAGCCCTTTGACGCCATTGTCCTGTGCGGCTATGCCACACCCACGGCTATGCTGGCCATAACCTATATGCGCTTGCACAAGATCCCCTTCTGGATGGAAGTGGATGGAGGACTGATTCGGGAGGAATCCCGGCTTAAGTACCGCTTCAAACGAACCATGGTCAGCTCCGCATCCCGGTGGCTCAGTACCGGACGGGATACCACCCGGTTTTTGGTCCACTACGGGGCAAAGGAAGAAAATGTCCATGTCTATCCCTTCACCTCCCTGCAGGAAGCAGACCTTCTCTCAGAGCCCGTGTCTCAGGAGCGGAAGGCCGCTCTCCGGCAGGAACTGGGAATGGAGGAAGACCATGTGGTGCTGTCCATCGGCCAGTTTATCCACCGCAAGGGCTTTGATGTCCTGCTGAAAGCGGCGGCGGAACTGGACGGGGATACCGGCATCTATATCGTGGGCGGCGAGCCTACGGAGGAATACCTGAAACTCCGGGATGACCTAAAGCTTGAGAATGTCCACTTTGTGGGCTTTCAGAAGAAGGAAATCCTGGCGAAGTTTTACCAGGCGGCGGATGTGTTCGCCCTTCCTACCCGGGAAGATATCTGGGGCCTGGTGATCAACGAAGCCATGGCCTACGGCCTGCCGGTGGTGACCACCGATAAATGCGTCGCCGGTCAGGAACTGGTGGAAAACGGGGTCAACGGTTACCTGGTCCCGGTGGACGACCATGAAGCCCTTGCGCAGAGACTGAACACGATCCTTACTGGGGATCTCCTTTCCATGGGCCAAGCGTCTCTGGAGAAGGTCCGTCCTTATACCATTGAAAACATGGCGAAGGTCCATGTGGAAATCTTTGACCGACAGGAGTAAACCGATGCATATCATCTATGCCGTCACCACCTGCTCTGACAGGGTGTACCAGCAGCTTTTCTCCCATGTGAAGGTGAAGCCTGCCTTTCAGGCTCAGAAATACCACCGCCTGCTGATCGAAGGACTGGCAGCGGGAGCTGAGGTGGACGTGGTGGCCAATCCTCCCGTAAACCGCTCCCTCATGGAGAAGGCCCTGATTTCTCTGCCTCGGGAAAGAGAGGCGGGTGCCCGGTATCAGTACATCCCTGCTATTCGTAATCCGATCCTGAAGATGGTCTGTGTGACGGTGGGAACCTTCTGGAAGACCTTCCGCCTTGCGAGGAAAGACTCTGCGGTGGTGGTGGACTGCCTGAACCGGGGCGCAGCCCTGTCCGCCCAGCTTGCGGCCCGACTTCGGGGCTGCCGCTGCGTGGGTATCGTTACCGACTTGCCGGATATGCTGGGTGGTAGTTCCTTCTCCAGGAAGCTTGCCAACTACGTCATCGCACACTGCACGGATTATGTGCTGCTGACCCAGGCCATGAACGAACGTCTTAATAAGGGCGGAAAGCCCTATGTGATTCTGGAAGGCCATGCGGACATTACAATGCGGGAGAAAAAGCCCTCCCTTTCCCGAAAGGCAAAAGATCGGATCTGCTTTTATGCCGGCGGTGTCAGCAAGCAGTACGGTCTGGGCAATCTGGTGGATGGCTTCCGTCAGGCGGATCTGCCCAATGCCCGGCTGCATATCTACGGTCCCGGCGACTATGTGAAGGAACTGCAGCAGATCACGGCTTCCGATGACCGAATTTTCTACGGCGGGATGCTGATGAACAGCGAGATCGTGGAAAAAGAACGGGAAGCCACCCTGCTGGTGAATCCCCGCCCCACGGTGGAGGAATTTGTAAAGTATTCCTTCCCCTCCAAAACGATGGAATATATGGCCTCCGGCACCCCGGTGCTGACCACCCGGCTGCCTGGAATGCCTGAAGAATACTATCCCCACGTCTACTTTATTGACGACGAATCCGCTGACGGAATTGCCCACGCCCTGACTCAGGTGCTGGCGCACAGCGATGAAGAATTGTTTGACAAGGGCTGCGCGGCCCGGGCCTTTGTTCTGGATAGCCGGAACAATGTGATCCAGGCAGCGAAGATCCTGGATATGCTGAAACGATGAGAAGGATGTGAGACCATGAAACTGCTGTGGCTGTGCAATATGGCACCCAGCGCGGTGCAGGAGAAGATCAGCGGCAGGGCCAAGGGCGGTCTGTGGGTAGACCATGTCCTTTCGGACCTGCGGCAGCAGGATCTGACCATTCATATCCTTTGCCCCGGCAAGGGGGAGAAGGGGATTCTGGATGAAAGGTGCAGCTATGCCACCTTCCGGGAGGGCCTGCCCCATGTGTACATTCCCGAACTGGAACAGGAATTTTCCGGGGAACTGGCTGCCTTTCAGCCAGATGTGATCCACGTCTGGGGTACGGAATACGGACATACCCTGGCGATGGTCAACGCCGCGGAGCAGGCGGGGATGCTTTTCCATCTGGCGGTGAGTATCCAGGGCCTTTGCTCTGTGTACACGGCTCACTATGCCGAGGGCGTTCCCTTTGCAGTCCAGCGCAGCGCCACCTTCCGGGATCTGGTCCGTCGGGACAACATCCGTTCCCAGCAGGAGAAGTTCCGCCTGCGAGGAAAGCTGGAGACCCAGGCTCTGAAAAAAGCGTGCCATGTCATCGGCCGTACTGCCTGGGATAAGGCCTGTACCAGCCAGATCAATCCCGAAGCAGAATATCACTTTTGCAACGAGACGCTGCGGGAGCCTTTCTACGATGATCAGTGGCAGTATGAAACCTGCCGAAAGCATCGGATTTTTGCGTCCAGTTGCGTCTATCCCATCAAGGGCTTCCATTATCTGCTGGAAGCAATGGGGGAAGTGGTGAAGACCTATCCCGATGCCACTCTGGCGGTACCGGGAAAGAGTTTCCTGACAGTGGACGGCCTGCACCGCAGCAGCTACCAGAAGTATCTGGCGGACCTGACCCGCCGCTTTGGACTGGAAGAAAAAATCGAATTTTTGGGGAGTCTCACCGCCCAGGGCATGAAGGAAGCGTTCCTGGAAGCAAACGTTTTTGTACTTCCCTCCACTATCGAAAATTCTCCCAACTCCCTGGGCGAAGCCATGCTGCTGGGTGTCCCCTGCGTGGCCAGCGATGTGGGTGGCGTCACTACCATGATGACCCACGAAAAAGAGGGCTTCATTTACCAGTCCACCGCTCCTTATATGCTTTCCTACTATATCAAAACAGTGTTTGACCGGGAGAAACAGGCCCAGGTTCTGGGTCGGGCGGCAAAGGAACACGCCTGCCGCACCCATGAACCCGAGAAAAACTTGCAGGATCTGCTGGAGATTTACCGCAGCCTGATGTAACCACGGAAGGAGGAAACGACCATGGATCAGGATATCTTGATCAGTGTTATCGTGCCGGTGTACAATGTGGAGGAATATCTGCCCCGGTGCGTGGATTCCCTCCTTTCCCAGTCCTATGAAAAACTGGAGATCATCCTGGTGGACGACGGCACCAAGGATGCCTCTGATAAAATTTGCGATGCTTATGCCGCCCGGGATCCCCGGGTAAAGGTGATCCACAAGGAAAACGGTGGTCTCAGCAGCGCCCGGAACGCGGGCATTGACATTGCGTCGGGAGAATATCTGGCCTTTGTGGACAGCGACGACTGGATTGAGCCGGATACCTATGCCCATATGCTGGGCGTCGCCCTGAAATACGGTGTCAAGCTGGTTTGTGCCGGTCGGTATGATGTGAAAAGCCAGACCGGGGAGAAAAAGCTGGGCCTGTGCCCGCCCCGGGAGGAAGTGATCTCCGGGACGGAACTGACCCGCCGGATCTTCCTGTGGGATAATGTAGATTCCGCCGCCTGGGATAAGCTGTATCACCGCTCCCTCTTCCGGGAAATCCGCTACCCTCTGGGAAAGATCTGTGAGGATGTCCCCACAACCTACCGCATCGCCCTGCATGCCGGAAAGATCGCCATGTGCGATAAGCCGGTGTACAACTACTTCCACCGTCCCGGCAGCATCACCACTGCTTCTGTGTCGGAAAAGACCTTTCATTTTTCGGAGCATACTGCCGCTATTTACCCCTGGATCCGGGAAAACCATCCCCAATTGGAACCGGAAGCCCGATATCTGCGGGTACGGTCTCTGGTATACAACCTCCAGTCTCTGGAACTGGCAGGGGAGGAGGCAAAGAAAACCTTTGCCCACCGTTACCACGATTCCCGCCGGGAACTTCGGACCCACATTTCCTTTATTCTGAAAAGCACCTTCTTTTCCCGGAAGGAGCGGACTACGAACGTGATGCTGGCCCTGGGACTGTATGGCATTTTCCGAAGCGTATACCACGCCTTGAAGCGCTGATCCATTGGAGCGAACCATGAAAAAACAAAACCGCGTAACCTTTTTTAATATTCTGAGTACCCTGCTTCTGCAGGGTATCTCCGTATTTACCGCGCCGCTGTTTTCTAGGCTGCTGGGTACCAGCGGCTACGGTGTCATGAATATCTACAGTATCTGGGTGGGCGCCCTGGCTATCGCTTTTACGCTTCAGACCCACGGGACCCTGGTCAACGCCCGGGTGGAGTATTCTCAGGAACACCAAAACAAATACCAGTCCTCGGTCATGAGCCTGTCGCTGATGCTCTTCCTGGCCTGCGGCGGGCTGGTGGTGGTGTTTCTAAAACCCATCTCCGCCGTGCTGAAGCTGCACTGGGTCATTATCCTGCTGATCCTTCTCCAGGCCTTCGGCACCTTCTGCGTGAATTTCCTGAATCGGAAGTTTACCTATGAGTTCCATGCAGGCAGGAATATGGTCATGTCCCTGACGGTGACCCTGACTACCCTGGCCCTTTCCGTGGCGCTGATCCTGCTGATGCCCGACGATATCCGCTATATGGGCCGGATCCTGGCCCTGGCCCTGACCTATGGCCTTATCGGCATTGGCATCTGCATTTATATCCTGAACCAGGGAAAAACCTTCTTTAACCGGGAATACTGGAAGCTGTGCATTCCCCTGGCGCTGCCTGCGGTGTTTTACAGTCTATCCGACCTGGCTCTGGGACAGAGTGACCAGGTGATGCTGCGGCAGATGATGGGAGACTCCGCGGTGGGCATCTACGGCCTGGCGCTGAAATTTGGCGGCGTCATGTTCACCATCTTTACCGCCCTGAACAACAGCTGGGTCCCTTTCTTCTTTGAGGATTTCAAAAACGGGAACCACACCCAGGTGAAGAAGCAGGCGAAGAATTTTCTGGAGCTGTTCACTGTCCTGTCCGTAGGCTTTGTCCTTCTGACGACGGAAGTGTACCATTTCTTTGCCCGGCGGGACTTCTGGGATGGAACCATCCTGATCCCCATTTTCGTCAGCAGTTATTTCCTGAATTTCCTGTGTACCTTCCCGGTAAACTACGAGTATTACCACAAAAAGACCAAGGTAGTGGCGGTGGTCACCATCACTTCCTCCCTTGTCAATATCCTCCTGAACTATATCCTGATCCGCAGGATGGGCATGGCGGGTGCGGCGGTTGCCACCTGTCTGTCCCACGGTCTGCAATTCGGGATGCATTATGTGTATACACGCTACATCCTCTGCAAGGGGGACTATCCCTTCGGCATCCGCCTGTGGGCCAAATATGTGGCAGTTTATGCTGCTGCCGTCCTCCTGGCATGGCTGACCCCGGAGGGATGGTTGGTCCGCTGGGGCTTGGGCGCTGCCATCGGCGTATGGGAGCTGTACCGCATCAAAAAGAGAAAAGTATTGATCTAGATATTATCCCGCAGGCCGGACGAAAGTCCGGCCTGCGATTTTTGTACGATCGGATAGCATCAGGGTTGAAATCGGAAGACGAATGGTGTATAATAGCATCGGATTTATATATTTTGCATCCGATGCTGCGGGATGACGAGGTTTGAATATTGAATATGGAAAAAAAGAAGGTTTTGTTTGCCGCTACGGTGGTAAAGACCCATATGATGCAATTTCATATCCCTTATCTGCGGATGTTCCAGGAAATGGGCTGGGAGACCGCAGTAGCCGCCAGGAATGACTATGAGGATCCTGCCGACTGCTGTATCCCTTACTGTGATACCTATTTCGATATCCCCTTTGAGCGCCTTCCCTGGAAGAAGGGCAACCTGAAGGCGTACCGGATGCTCAAAACCATCATCGATGAAGGGGACTATGATCTCATTCACTGCCATACCCCGGTGGGGGCCATGCTCACCCGCCTGGCAGCCTTGGGGGCCCGGAAGCGGGGGACAAAAGTGATCTACACTGCCCACGGTTTCCACTTCTTCAAGGGCGCACCTGCGGTGAACTGGCTGCTGTATTATCCCGTAGAGTGGGTGTTGGCTCATGTGACGGATGTGCTGGTGACCATCAATCAGGAGGATTACCGGCTGGCCCAAAAGCATATCCACGCCAAGCGGTTGGAGTATGTCCCCGGTGTGGGCATCGATACCACCCGGTTCCATACCGCTTCCGTGGATGCCGCAGAAAAACGCCGGGAATTGGGCTGCGGGGAAGGGGATTTCCTAATCCTGACTGTGGCAGAAATGACCAAAAACAAAAACCATTCCACTGTCCTGAAAGCCCTGGCGCTGTTGAAGGACAAGCCGGAATTTGCCAATATGAAATATCTGATCGCTGGCCGGGGAGAGCAGCAGCAAGCCCTGGAGGTGGAAGCGGAAAGCCTGGGCCTTGGGGATCATGTGCTGTTCCTGGGCTACCGGAGCGATGTGTCAGCGCTGTACCGCTGTAGTGATCTGTTTGTGTTCATGCCCTTCCGGGAAGGTCTTTCTGTGGCCCTAATGGAAGCCATGAGCAGCGGCCTGCCTGTGGTCTGCTCTGAGATCCGGGGCAACACGGACCTCATTACCCACGGGAAAGAGGGGCTTTTTGCCCCCAGCGATCCCCAGGCGGTGGCAGACGCCATTCTGAAGCTGTACCGGGATCCTGATTTGCGGAAGACCCTGGGTGCAGCCGCGGCGAAAAAGGTGGACCTGTTTGCTGCGGAAAACGTCCACGCACAGATGAAGGACCTGTATTTAAGTATTTGACTTTCGGGAGGTGAGGATATGGGCGGTACCCTGATCGTATCACTGGATTTTGAATTGTTCTGGGGTATGCTGGACTGCAGTTCCCTGGAAGCATACCGGGCCAATGTGCTGGGTGGCCGGAAAGCCATTCCTCAACTTCTTTCTTTGTTCCGACGGTATGATATCCACGCCACCTGGGCAGCGGTGGGTTTTCTGTTTGCGGAGAATTATGAGACCCTTTCCCGGTATTTTCCGGAGGAGTCTCTGCGTCCATCCTATGAAAAACCGGGCCTTTCGCCCTATCCCTGGTTTGAAACCATCGGGGAAAATGAGCAGCTTGCCCCCTGCTTTTACGGATCTTCTCTGCTGAAGTTGATCTCGGAAGCACCGGGACAGGAAATCGGCAGCCATACCTTCGCCCATTACTACTGCCGGGAGAAGGGCCAGACTCCGGAGCAGTTTGCTGCTGACATGAATGCGGCCAAGGCCATCGCCGCAGACCATGGTTACGACGTGACCAGCGTGATCTTACCCCGAAACCAGTGTGAGCCGGAATACACCGAGGTGCTGCGCAGCCTGGGATTTACAGCCTACCGGGATGAGGAAAACGACTGGATCCACGAAAAGATCAAATTCCGTCCCCTGCTGCGGCTTCTGCGACTGGCGGATGTGTATTTCCCTCTTACGGGACAGGGCGGCTATCAGCCTCAAAATGAAAATGGTATCTGGAACCTGGTGGGTTCCCGGATGTACAAGCCCATCTTCCAGCCCCTGCGGTTCCTGGAACGGGCGAAGATCAACCGGATCAAGAGACAGATGCGCCACGCGGCAAAGCGCGGCCTGACCTTCCATCTCTGGTGGCATCCCCATAACGTGGGCATCCTCACTGAGGAGCATCTGGAACAGCTTGATGAAGTTTTTGCGTACTACCAACACTTAAAAGAGACTTATGGAATGGAAAGCCTGAATATGCGGGAAGCGGCAGAAAGAAATTCCTGATTCAGGCCGGGAAGGAATACCTATGGCCAAGAAACTGAGCTTTATCATCCCCGTTTACAACGTGGAAGCATATTTGCCCCAGTGCCTGGACAGCATCCTCAGCCAGTGCGGCGGGGACTGCGAGACCATTTTGGTGGATGACGGCACCCAGGACGCTTCCAATGTGATCTGTGATGCATACAGCCTGCGCTACCCCAATGTAAAAGTGATCCACAAGCCCAACGGCGGCCTTTCCTCTGCCCGGAATGCTGGGTTTGAACTGGCGGAGGGTCGGTATGTCTGCTTTGTGGACTCCGATGACTACATTGAACCGGGAACCGTGGAAAAGCTTCTCGCCTGGATCGAATCCTATGACGCGGATATCTGTTTCCTTCAGGCCTCCAAGGTCTACCCTGATGGGACTTCCGAATCCCTGGGCGAGTGCCTGTCCGCGGCAGGCCTCCAAGGAAAGGGCAAGACAGAGGCCCTGGACTATCTGTCCTCCCGGCCCAAGTTTCCCGCCAGCGCCTGGGCGAAGCTCTACCGCAGAGCCTTTCTGGAAGAAAACGGCCTTCGGTTTCCCGATGACCGTCGTCTTTCCGAAGACCTGCCCTATAGCCTGAACGCTTTTCTGACGGCGGAGACCTTCGACGTTCTGGAATTTCCCTTCTACTGCTACCGCCAGAACCGGGCTGGCTCCATTACCAATTCTGTTAATGCGAAATATTATTTCGATACGGCGGGTTTTGTCACGGAAACCGCCGGAAACTTTGGCGCGGGCCAAACCGCCGCAGGGGATATCCAGCGGTATGCCCTGGCCTTTGCGGCCTACGAGTACGCCATCCTCCTGTGGGAAATGGTGCTGCTGACCGGAGAAGACCGGGAAAAAGCCATGGGCTTCCTGCGGGAATACCGGTGGGTGCTTCGCTACGGAAGGACCGGAAAGATAAAACTTGTCAATGCCGTAGTTTCCCTTTTGGGACTGAAAAACGCGGCAAAGTTGCTGAATGTATACATGAACAGCCGAAGATGAGCAGAAAGGCTCTTTTGGAATGGAGGAAAAGAAATGTTTCGAGTTTTGCACTTAATGGGATGCGCAGACGCAGGCGGCATCTCCATGGTGGTGCTGAATTACTACCGCTTCATTGACCGCAGCAAGGTCCATTTTGATATTGCACTGACAGTGGATACCGTTGGACAGAATGCCCAGGCGCTGATGGATCTGGGCGCACAGGTCTTCTTTGTGCCCATGAAGTCTATGGGCCTGGGTGCCTTCCGCAGAGCATTGACAAAGATCTTGAAGGAAGGAAAGTACGATGCGATCCATGTCCACGAAAGCGAGACCTGCTATGTGGCCCTGAGTGTTGCCAAAAAGCTGGGCGTTCCCTGCCGGGTGGCCCATGCCCATACCTCCTCTCCCTGCGGGGATCTGAAGAGCGAACTGCGCCGTCAGTCCGGATGCCTGCTGAACTATCACTATGCCACCCAGGTTATCGGCTGCGGCAAGCTGGCAGGAGATCGGGTCTTTGGCAAGCGGAATATGCAGCGGCCTAAGGCTATGGTTCTGCCCAATGCCATTGATACCGAACGCTTTTCCTTTAACCAGCGGGTCCGCAAAGAAGTGCGGGAGGAACTGGGACTGGAAGGGAAGTACGTCATCGGCATGGTGGGTCGCCTGTCTGAGCAAAAGAATATCCCCTATGCCCTGGAACTGATGACGGAAGTCCGGAAGCAGATCCCCAATGCCGTACTGGTGGTAGCCGGTAACGGCCCTGATGAAGCCAAGATCAATGACCGGATCCAGGAGCTGCATCTGGAGGATGTGGTGGCCATGCTGGGCCGCCGGGCAGATGTGGCCCGGCTGTACCAGGCCTTTGACATATTTATCATGCCTTCTTTCTTTGAGGGCTATCCCCTGGCAGCGGTGGAAGCCCTGGCCTCCGGTCTGCCGGTGCTTTTGGCTGATACCATCACTCGAGAGCTGGAATTTGCATCCGCACTGCGGTATATCCCACTTTCCGAGCAGAGCAGATGGATTGCGGAGATTGTCAACTGGCAGGAGGACGAAGACCGGGCGGAACGGCAGAAAGAAGTAACTGCAAATGGTCTGGACATCCACGACACGGTAAAACTGCTGGAGCGTACATATATCGGCGCGTCGAATAACAATACTGTCGGAGTCAAATAATGAAGATCAATCAGTTGAAAGCGGGGGTGCTGCTTTCTTATTGCTCCTTTGCACTGAGCATGGTCATCCAGTTGTTTTACACCCCCGTTATGACGCGTCTGCTTGGCAGAAGCGATTATGGTTTGTATACATTGGTCGCGTCAGTAGTCAGTAATTTGGGGTTGCTGACATTCGGAACCAACGGCTGCTATCTGCGCTTTTATTTTCAGGAGAAAAAAAAGGGCGCAGAGCAGGCTGTTGCCCGGTTGAATGCCACATTTCTTTTGATTTTTGCCGGCCTGGGGCTGCTTGCAGTCCTGACCGGTCTTGCGCTTGCCGGCAATGTGGAATCGGTAATGGGCAGCAAACTGACGGCAGCGGAACAGGAAAAGGCTTCTCTTTTGCTGACCATGTTGGCGTTCAGTATGGGTATTTCCATTACATGCAGTGTGTTCGATTCTTTCGTTACTGCCCATGAGCAGTACTTCTTCCAACGGCTTTTGAATGTTGTAGAGACGATTATGAATCCATTTCTAGCTCTGCCACTGATGCTGATGGGATTGGGTTCTACGGCTGTGGTGATCGCTTCCGTCACTGCTACGGTGAGCATGGCTGCAATTAATGTGTTTTTTTGCCTTCGAAAACTGAAAATGCGTTTTTCTTTTCAAGGAATACAAGGGGGAATGGTCAAAGCTATTTTTGGCTTTTCTTTTTTCATTTTCTTGAATCAGATTGTGGATCAGATCAACTGGAATGTGGACAGCTTCCTGCTGGGTAGATTCTGGGGCACTTTGGAAGTGGCGGTCTATGGCCTGGCCAGCCGGGTGAATAACTTGTATCTGAAGTGCGCTGTTGCGATTTCCTCTGTGTTTGCACCCCGGGTGAATCAGATTGTTGCCCAGGAAGAGCAGCCCAATGGTCCTCTTATGAAGCTGATGGTTCGGGTGGGCCGAATTCAGGCTCTGATTTTGATGCTGATCCTGCTGGGCGTGATTCTGCTGGGCAAGCCCTTTATGCTCTGGATGGGCGGCGAAGAAGCGTATCTTGGTGCCTATCCTGTTTTGCTGCTTTTGCTGATCCCAGTAACCATCTCCCTGGTGCAGGATATCGGCGTGGAGATCCAGCGGGCAAAGAACAAGCACTATTTTCGCGGTATCATGTATTTTCTGATGGCACTGATCAACGTTTTGCTCAGTATTCCGTTGACCAGGCGGTTTGGCTGCGTAGGTGCTGCGGCGGGTACGGCAATCGCGCTTGTGATCGGCAATGTTTTGTTGATGAACTGGTATTACCATTGTAAGCTGGGACTGGATATGGCGCATTTCTGGCGGCAGATACTGTCCCTGGGAAAGGGCCTGGCAGTTCCTGCGTGTTACTGCATTGTCTGCGGAAAAATGGTCAACACCTTCTCTCTGGTCAGCTTTATACTGACGGGCGGAGGCCTGGTGATCGTATACTGCGGCTCCATGTGGCTTTTTGCCATGAATGAGGATGAAAAGAATCTGGTCCGGCGAATGTTTGCTAGACTAAATATCTTCAGAAAAAAGTAAAGCAAGTTTTTAATTCGTGCGAGGTTATTATGGACTGTATCAACCGTTTCCGGGAGATCTATCTTCAGGATCCCACCGGTGTTTCCTTCTGTCCCTACCGGATCTGCCCTATTGGTGCCCATTCTGACCACCAACACGGCAAGATCACCGGCCTGGCTATCAATAAGGGCATCCATATCGCCTACCGGCCAAAGACTACCGGTATCGTGGAACTGCGGTCATTGCAGTTCCGCAAGCGTGCCCAGTGGCACGTGGCATCTGTCCCGGAGGAGCGGCAGAATGACTGGGCAGACCATCTCCGGGGCGCTACCCTGGCCCTGAGCAAGCGGCATCCTCTGAAAGTGGGCATCTGCGGCGTGATTGAAGGCAGCCTTCCCATTGGCGGCCTGTCTTCTTCCGCGGCAGTGATCATTGCGTTTCTCTCCGCTCTGTGCAAGGTCAATGATATCCATCTGTCCGAGCGGGAGCTGATCCTCACTGCCTTGTCTGCGGAAAATGACTATGTAGGTGTGTCCTGCGGCAAGCTGGACCAGTCCTGCGAGGTCTATTCTAAAAAAGATCATCTGCTGTACCTGGATACCCTGGACGATAGCTTCGAGCTGATCCCCACCCATCCTGCCATGAAGCCCTACAAGATTGCCATTTTCTTCTCCGGCATCGAGCGGACCCTGGCAGGCTCCAAGTTCAATATGCGGGTGGACGAGTGCCGCAGTGCGGCCTATGCCCTGAAAGCCCTGTCCGGCATGGAGTACGGCAAATTCAGCGAGACCCATCTGCGGGAGGTGCCGTTTGAGACCTACCTGCAGTACAAAGACAGACTCCCCGACAATTTCCGCAAGCGTGCGGAGCATTGGTACACGGAATACCACCGTGTCCAGGAGGGCGCAGAAGCCTGGCGGCGTGGCGACCTGGAAGCTTACGGAAAGCTATCCTTTGAAAGCGGAAAGTCCTCCATCTACAACTGGGAGACCGGTTCCCCGGAACTGAAGGAACTGTATGAAATCATGACCCGGACCGACGGTATTTACGGCGGCCGGTTCTCCGGCGCGGGCTTTAAGGGCTGCTGCATGGCCCTCATCGATCCTGCCTTTGAGGAAAGCATCAAGCAGAAGGTCACGGGGGAATATTTGAAGGTGTTCCCGGAACTGAAGGGCAAGTATTCCGTTCATATTTGTGAAAGCGCGGATGGTGTGCAGTTATGAAATGTCTGATCTTAGCCGCCGGGTATGCCACCCGGCTGTATCCCCTGACGGAGAATTTCCCCAAGCCCCTGCTGCAGGTAGGGGAGAAGACCATTCTGGACTGGCTGGTGGATGATATTGATACCGCCGGACTGGTGGATGAATATGTGGTGATCTCCAACCATAAATATGCCCACCACTTTGAAGACTGGGCAAAGACCAAAGCTATGAAAGTAACCGTGGTGGATGACGGCACCAGCTCCAACGAGACCCGCTTGGGCGCGGTGAAGGATATCCAGTTTGCCATCGATTCTCTGGAGCTGGATGATGATATGCTGGTCATCGCCGGGGACAACGTTCTGGATTTCAGCCTGACCCGGTTCCTGGCCTATGCCAAGGAAAAGGGCACAAGCTGCATCATGCGCTACTTCGAGGGCGCCCGGCAGAAGCTGGTGAAATGCGGCGTGGTCCAGGTGGACGGGGAAGACCGCATTCTGGGCATGGAGGAAAAGCCTGCCCAGCCTAAGTCCAACTGGTGCTGCCCGCCTTTCTATTATTATACCCGGGAAGATGCCCGGCTGGTAGCCAAGGGCATCGAAGCCGGCTGCGGCACCGACGCACCCGGAAGCTACATTGCCTGGCTCTGTACCCAGACCCCGGTTTATGCCATGGAAATGCCCGGAAAGCGGTTTGATGTGGGCAATCTGGAAAGCTACCAAAAAATCCGGGAAGAATACCGGGGTATCCTGTAAATGAGGCGTTATCTATGAAAATTGCAGTTGCGGGTACCGGCTACGTGGGCCTTTCTATGGCTACGTTGCTGGCCCAGAATCATACCGTTGTGGCGGTGGACATCCTCCCTCAGAAGGTGGAGATGATCAACCGTCGCCAGTCTCCCATCCAGGACAAAGAAATCGAACAGTTCTTCGCGGAAAAGGAACTGGACCTGACTGCCACCCTGGACGCGGAAGCAGCCTATGCCGATGCGGACTTCGTGGTCATTGCTGCACCTACCAATTACGACAGCGAGCGGAATTATTTTGATACCTCCGCCGTGGAAACGGTGATCCGTACCGTTATGGCGGTGAATCAGAAGTGCTTCCTGGTGATCAAGTCCACCATTCCTGTTGGCTATACCAAGCACATCCGGGAGAAAACCTGCTGCAACCGGATCCTGTTCAGCCCCGAGTTCCTCCGGGAAAGCCGGGCGCTGTACGATAATCTCTATCCCAGCCGTATCATCGTGGGAACCGATCTGGAAGATTCCCGTCTGGTGGAAGCAGCGGAAACCTTTGCGGCCCTGCTGAAGGAGGGTGCGGTGAAGGAGAATATCGAGACCCTGATCATGGGCTTTACCGAGGCGGAGGCCGTGAAGCTGTTCGCCAACACCTATCTTGCCCTGCGGGTCAGCTTCTTCAACGAGCTGGACACCTACGCGGAAATGAAGGGCCTGGACACCCGCCAGATTATTGACGGTGTCTGCCTTGATCCCCGGATCGGCAACCATTACAACAACCCCTCCTTCGGCTACGGCGGCTACTGCCTGCCTAAGGATACCAAGCAGCTTCTGGCGAACTTTGCCGATGTGCCGGAGAACCTGATCCAGGCCATCGTGGAGAGCAACCGCACCCGGAAGGATTACATTGCCGAGCGGGTTCTGGAAACCGCCGGTTACTATGAAAACCGGGGCAGAAGCCATCGCCAGGTGACGGTGGGCGTATACCGGCTGACCATGAAGCAGGGTTCTGACAATTTCCGCCAGAGTTCCATCCAGGGCGTTATGAAGCGGATCAAGGCCAAGGGAGCGAAGGTTATTATCTATGAACCCAGCCTTGCCGACGGCGATACCTTCTTTGGAAGCGAAGTGGTCAATGACCTGGAGCGGTTCAAGCAGCGCAGTGACGCGGTCATTGCCAACCGCTACGATGCCTGCCTGGACGATGTAAAAGAAAAAGTCTATACCCGGGACCTGTTCTGCCGGGATTGAGCCATAGACTCCCTTGTTATCCTAACAGAACCGTAGGGGAGGGTCTTGACCCTCCCACCGCACCGGCTTTATAGAGCGGTTGATTTTGTTAGATAAATCTTGAATTTGTAGAGCATATGGATGAACTTGCAGTTAGCGACAATCACTATTCGGGAGGATTAAATGGATAGCACAAAGAAATTGGTAAAAAGAGAAATTGGAATTGTCTGCTGTCTTGTATTTACAACATTATTTCTTGGCCTTTCCAATTTGCTTGCACCGCACTTTGACGGAGCGTACTGGTTTATTGTCAGTAGTCTCCAAAGATTGCTGTTTGGTATCGTCGAACTCTTTCTTTTTGTAAAAATCTTCAAAAAGGATAAGTGGACAGATGTGCTGCACTTAAAGAATTTCAAACATGGCCTAGCAGCGAGTTCTGTTATGTTCCTCATAATTCTTTTTGATATCGTAACTTATTTTATCATCGGTGCAAAATCATGGATTGATACAACCGTTCCGATTGTTGTTTCTTGCCTGTTTTTTCAGCAAATTACGACAGGATTTTGGGAGGAACTGACCTTCAGAGCTTTTGTTGTTGAAGGTTATTACCAAACAGAAAACAAAACTAAAAGAGCACGTTTCTTGTATGCCCTCATTTCATTTTTAGTCTTTGGTATTCTCCATGCGGTTGAATGTGACAGTATTTCGAATGCATTGTATCGTTTCGTAACGACAGGCATATGGGGATTTACATTTGCTTCTGTATATTTGTATTCCCATAATCTCTTGGTTGTGATGCTCATGCACTTTGTCACGAATATTTTTTCAAATGCGACAAGCTTCATAGCAGAGTTTAATATATCCACAGCATTTATTGTAATGAATGATTATTTTTACTTTGTACTATTGGGGGCTATGCTTTTGACAGCAGTTGTATATTTGTGCAAAGAACCAAAGGTATAAATTCCCAATATATCGAACAGATAGAAATCGAGCACACCGATGCCGCTGTAAATCAATCCTTCATATGCGTTTTCTACTACAACCTGCACAGCACCCATCAGGGCCTGTGCAGGTTTTTCCTTTGCAGGAGAAAGAAAACCTTGCATTTTTCGGTGGTTTGCGATACAATAAATTGAATTATAATCTTTTATATGAGGTCTGACTGTGTACTTAAAATCATTGGAATTGCAGGGCTTTAAGTCCTTCCCGGACAAGACCCTGATCCGCTTTGGCGATGACATCACCGCCATCGTCGGCCCCAACGGCTCGGGTAAATCCAATATTTCCGATGCCATCCTCTGGGTCATGGGCGAGCAAAGCTCCAAAACCCTCCGGGGCGCAAAGATGGAGGACGTGATCTTCGGAGGCACCCA
>JAXJVC010000094.1:0-1765 GCA_036308745.1 Oscillospiraceae bacterium
ATATTTCTCTGCCCCCGGAGCACAATGCGCACCAGCTCCAGTTTGAGGCA
Organism: Oscillospiraceae bacterium; assembly: GCA_036308745.1. Lineage (GTDB taxonomy): Bacteria > Bacillota > Clostridia > Oscillospirales > Oscillospiraceae > Faecousia. Next base: position 51 of record JAXJVC010000094.1, read on the forward strand.
GCCCAGATGCTGCGCATTTCCAATTCCAAGATCCGGCAGCTTCGGATCGTCCGCCGCAGTGTGGATGCCCGGAAGAAGCCGGATGTGCGGATCATCTATACCATCGATGTGGCGGTGGACGGCAGCGAGAATAAAATTTTGAAGCAAAGCGGATGCAAGCGGGCATCCATCGCGCCGGTGTCCTACTATAAGCCGCCGAAGAATACCCTATCTTCCGAAAAGCGGCCTGTGGTGGTGGGCTTTGGCCCGGCGGGTATGTTTGCAGCCCTGATCCTTGCTATGGCAGGACTGAAGCCCCTGGTGTTGGAGCGGGGTGAGGATGCCCAAAGCCGCCATGATAAGGTAGAGAAGTTTTTCGCTACCGGGGAGCTGGATACCAAAAGCAACGTCCAGTTTGGCGAGGGCGGCGCGGGAACCTTCTCCGACGGCAAGCTGAATACCGGCGTGAATAACCCCCGGATTGGCTGGGTGCTGGAGCAGTTCGTAAAGGCAGGCGCCCGGGAGGACATCCTCTACGATGCCAAGCCCCATGTGGGCACCGATGTACTGCTGACGGTGGTGCAGAATCTGCGAAAGCGGATCATTGCCCTGGGAGGTGAGGTGCGGTTCAATACCCAGCTCACCGGACTGATCCTGGAAGGGGACAAGCTGACGGGTCTGAAGACCGCGGAAGGAGAGGAGATCCTCTGCGACCATGCAGTACTTGCCATCGGCCACAGCGCCCGGGATACCTTTGAAATGCTGGAAGCTACCGGCATCCCCATGGAACCCAAGCCCTTTGCTATGGGTGTCCGCATCGAGCATAAGCAGAGCGCCGTGGACGAAGCCCAGTATGGCAGACAGGACCCGGTGCTGCCCCCGGCAGACTACAAGCTGGTGCAGCATCTGGACAACGGGACGGTATACACCTTCTGTATGTGTCCCGGCGGCTATGTGGTGGCGGCTGCCAGCGAGGAAGGCCGCATTTGCACCAACGGCATGAGCTATGCCGACCGGGAGGGAGAAAACGCCAACGCTGCCCTGCTGGTGACCCTGAATCCGGCGGATTTCCCCTACGAGGGAACCTTGGGCGGTATGCAGTGGCAGCGGGAGATCGAGGAAAAAGCATACGGGGTAAGCGGCAGCTACAAGGCTCCCGCCCAGAAGGTGGGGGATTTCCTGGCAGGAAAGGCAAGCCAGGGTCCCGGAAAGGTGGAGCCCACCTACCGTCCCGGCGTTACCTGGTGCGATCTCCATGATGTTTTGCCCGGAAAGATCACCCGGGCGCTGGCAGAGGCGCTGCCGAAGCTGGACGGGAAGCTGAAGGGCTACGCCGATCCGGATGCGGTGCTGACCGCTCCCGAGACCCGCAGTTCTTCTCCGGTTCGCATCCTGCGGGATGACAGCCGCCAGTCCCGGATCCGAGGCCTGTACCCCACCGGCGAAGGCGCGGGCTATGCCGGCGGAATCATGTCCGCTGCTGTGGACGGTATTCAGACTGCAGAAGCCATTCTGGAAGCATTGAAATAGTCGTGGTAAAACCCTCTTTTCGGGACATACTAATCCCATCTTACCAAAGAGGGGGAACCAATATGATCGAGCAGGATACCATCAAGCTGCTGCGGGAGTGCGACGCCGGGGTGAAGATGGGCATTACGTCCATTGACGATGTCCTGGACCATGTGCGTAAGGAGGATCTTCACGGAAAGCTCAGCACCTGCAAGCGGGAACATGAG
>JAXJVC010000095.1:0-5232 GCA_036308745.1 Oscillospiraceae bacterium
CTCCATCAAGGCTCTGACCGACGCTGGCGTCGCTGTTGAGTGCCTGGTTGAGAACGTTGGTAACTGGGACCAGGCTAAGGGCAACGAGATCGTTGACGCCGCTCTGGCTCAGTACGGCAGCGACATCGAAGTCGTCTTCTGCAACAACGACGGCATGGCTCTGGGCGCTGCTGCTGCTATCGAGAAGCACGGCCGTGTTGTGGGCGAGGACATCTACCTGCTGGGTGTTGACGCTCTGACCGAGTGCCAGGAGATGGTTAAGAACGGCACCATGACCGGTACCGTCCTGAACGACCACGTTGGTCAGTCCCACGCTGCTGTTGACGCAGCTGTTGCAGCTCTGAAGGGCGAGGCTCTGCAGAACTACTACTGGGTTCCCTACATCAAGGTCGACAAGGCTTACTTCGGCTAATTTTCACTTCGTGCTCTGTGGGTGGGCTGCTTGCAGCCCACCCATTTGGGGTGTTAAACGTTTGAGCGGAGGAGAAAATACATTTCTCTTCCGCTGAGACGTTTGAAAAAGTCTTATAAGTATTTTTGCAGATAGGAGGTCTGCTCTATGAGTGAATACCGCTTGGAAATGCGCGGTGTTTGTAAGTCCTTCCCCGGCGTTAAGGCTCTGGATCATGCACAGCTTTGCCTGCGTCCCGGCAAGGTCCATGCCCTGATGGGCGAAAACGGCGCCGGCAAATCCACCCTGATGAAGTGTATGTTTGGCATTTACAGCATGGATGAGGGCGAGATCATTTACGAGGGCCAGAAGGTCGACATTAAAAACCCCCTGGAGGCGCTGAAAATGGGCATCGCCATGGTGCACCAGGAGCTGCAGCCCATCCCCGCCCGTACCGTTGGTGAGAACATCTTCCTGGGCCGGTATCCCATGAAGAAGTTCCTGGGCTTTATCCCTGTGGTTGACCACGATAAGATGTATGCTGATACCGATGCCCTGCTGAAGAAGGTCCGGATGAACTTCGATTCCCGCCAGAAGCTGGGCGAGCTGAGCGTTTCCCAGATGCAGTCCGTGGAAATCGCCAAGGCTGTCAGCGCCAACTGTAAGGTACTGATCCTGGACGAGCCTACCTCCTCTCTGACCTCCAACGAAGTCGAGGCGCTGTTCCGGATCATTGAAGACCTGAAGGCTGACGGCGTTGCTATCGTTTACATTTCCCATAAGATGGACGAGATTCTGCGGATCTCTGACGAAGTCACCATCATGCGCGATGGCCAGTACATCGGCACCTGGGATTGCGAAGGCCTGACCACCGACTTCATCATCTCCAAGATGGTCGGCCGTGAACTGACCAATCTGTTCCCCAAGCGCAACAATGTGCCCGGCGAAGTGGTCTTTGAAGTGGAGGACTTCACCTCCATCAACCCCAAGTCCTTCCGCCATGTGAATTTCAACGTCCGCAAGGGCGAGATCCTGGGCGTTGCCGGTCTGGTGGGTGCACAGCGTACCGAGCTGATGGAAGGCCTCTTCGGCATCCGCTCCCATACCTCCGGCGTGATCCGCTACCTGGGCAAGGAACTGCCCATCAGCCGTCCCAAGGATGCCATCGACAACGGCATCGCCATGCTGACGGAAGACCGCCGTGCCACCGGCATTATGGGCGTCCTCAGCGTTGCGGACAATATCTCCGTGGCTTCCCTGAATCAGTACCTGGACTATGGTTTCTGCCTGAACAATAAGAAGGTGGACGCTCTGGTGCAGGAAAACGTCAAGAAGATGAACATCAAGACCCCCTCCGGCAAGACCCAGATCAAGAGCCTTTCCGGCGGCAACCAGCAGAAGGTCCTGATCGGCCGCTGGCTGGCTAACAACCCCGATGTTCTGATCCTGGACGAGCCTACCCGCGGTATCGACGTGGGCGCTAAGTACGAGATCTACTGCATTATCGAAGAGCTGGCCCGGGCTGGCAAGTCCATCATCATGATCTCTTCCGAAATGGCCGAGCTCATCGGTATGTCCGACCGGATCATGGTCATGTGCGACGGCCGTGTTACCGGCTTTATCGACGGCAAGGACGCCACCCAGGAAAACATTATGGAACTGGCCACCCAGTTCGAGATGGCATAAGCAAGGAGGATACACAGAAATGAAAACCAAGAAGAGTGCATGGCAGATTATCTGGGGTTTTATCAAGGGTAACCCTATCGTTGTTATGATGGCTATCGTCAGCATTGTCGTTGGCTTCACCATCGAGAATTTCTTCTCTTTTGAGAATCTGAACGTTCTGCTGGGCAACACCACCATCCGTTTCCTGATTGCGCTGGGTGTTTCCGGCTGTCTGATTACCAAGGGTACTGACCTGTCCGCAGGCCGTCAGGCCGCTCTGGCCGCTACCCTCACCGGTGTCATGGTCCAGAGAATGGACTATGCTGGTCGCCTGTTCAACTGGCTGCCTGAGATGAATATGTGGCTGGTTTTGCTGATCGTTGTTGCCATCGGTGCCATCATTGGCCTGATCACCGGCTCCATCGTGGCTTTCCTGAAGGTGCCCCCCTTCATCGCAACTCTGGGTATCCAGACCATCGTTTATGGTTTTAACCTGATCTACACCGACGCACAGCCCATCGGTGGCTTTACCCAGGGCTTCAAGGATTTCTTTAACTGGAAGATCCTGCCTATGGGCGACTTCAAGGGTTTCTCCGGATACATTTTGTTTGCAGTCCTGTTTGGTCTGCTGTTCTGGTTCCTGTACAACAAGACCACTCACGGTAAGTATATGTATGCCATCGGCGGTAACGAGAATGCCGCGGAGGTTTCCGGCGTTAATGTTAAGCAGAAGCTGATGCAGATCTACATGATCGCAGGCGTTATGTATGCCTTTGCCGGTTTCCTGATGACCGGTAAGTCCGGCGGCGCATCTGCTTCCATGGGCGTTTCCTACGAACTGGAGGCCATTGCCGGCTGTACCATCGGCGGCGTTTCCACCACCGGCGGTATCGGTACCGTTCCCGGCATCCTGGTGGGCGTTCTGGTCTTCGAACTTCTGAAGATCGTTCTGCAGTTCCTGAAGGTCGATCCCAACTATAACTACATCGTCCAGGGCCTGGTGGTCATCACCGCTGTCGCCATGGATATCCGTAAGTACGTTGCCAAGAAGTAATGGAAGAAAAGAATCTGACTCCCGAAGAGGAAACCCCTCCTGTGCGGATCGAAGATCAGTCTGCCAAATCTCTCTGGCAGCAAACCAAGGAGAGCTGGTATGACAAAGTCAATCTGACGGTGAAGCAGCTGGATATCATCATCGGCTGTTGTATTGCCGCATTGATCCTCACCTTTATCGCCATTGCCTTGGATGCGATCGGCGTATTCTGAAACCAGGGAAGGGTGTCTGCTGGACACCCTTCCTTTCCATCTTAATATACGGAGGAATTTTGTATGCGTGTTTTGGTTACCGGTGGTGCCGGTTACATTGGCTCCCATACCTGCGTGGAGCTGCTGAACGGCGGTTATGACGTCGTTGTTATTGATAATTTGTGCAATGCCAATCCCAAAAGTCTGGAACGGGTAGAGGAACTTACCGGTAAGAAGGTGACCTTCTACGAAGGTGATGTCCGGGACGAGGCTCTGCTGCGGAAGATTTTTAAGGAAAATGAGATCGACTCCGTTATTCATTTCGCAGGCCTGAAGGCTGTGGGCGAGTCCGTAGCCCAGCCCTGGCGGTACTATGACAACAACCTGAACTCCACCCTGGTTCTGACCAAGGTCATGGAAGAAGCAGGCTGCAAGAAGATCATCTTCTCTTCTTCTGCCACCGTCTATACTGCCGACAATGAGATGCCGCTGCGGGAAACCAGCCGCACCGGCAACTGCACCAATCCCTATGGCTGGACCAAGTACATGACCGAGCAGATCCTCTCCGGCATGGCGTTTGCCGACAAGGAATGGTCTGTGGTGCTGCTGCGGTATTTTAACCCCATCGGCGCCCACGAGAGCGGCCGCATCGGCGAGGATCCCAGAGGCATTCCCAACAACCTGATGCCCTACATTACCCAGGTGGCCATCGGCCGCCGGGAATTCCTCAGCGTCTACGGCAACGACTATGACACCCATGACGGCACCGGCGTCCGGGACTACATCCATGTGGTGGACCTGGCCAAGGGCCATGTGGCGGCAGTGAACTATGCCGACAAAAACCTGGGCTGTGAAGTCTTTAACCTGGGCACCGGTATCGGTTACAGCGTGCTGGATATGGTGAAGGCTTTTAATGAAGCCAATGGCTTGGAGCTTCCCTATAAGATCGTGGACCGCCGCCCCGGCGACATCGCCACCTGCTATGCAGATCCCACCAAGAGTGCGGAGGTCCTGGGGTGGAAGGCTGAGTACAATCTGCAGGATATGTGCCGGGATTCCTGGAACTGGCAGAAGAACAACCCTCAGGGCTACGGCGAATGATGCCGTACCCCCAGAGGGCAGAAACTGATTTGGAGATAGCTTATGTCGAATTATTATCATCTTACTTTAGAAGAGAAGCAGAATCTGGACACAGGATTCGCCGCTGCATTTGGCGGTAATCCTGAACGGTATTTTTCCGCTCCCGGCCGTACGGAAATCGGCGGCAACCATACGGATCACCAGCGGGGCCATGTGCTGGCCGCTGCAGTGAATCTGCATACTCATGCGGCGGTCCGGTGTAACGGCACCAATACCATCCGCATCCTCTCCAAAGGATACCCTATGACGGTTGTGGATCTGGAGAGTATGGAACCGGTGGCTGCCGAGATCAATTCCACACCTGCCCTAGTCCGGGGCGTGGCTGCAAGGTTCGTGCAGCTGGGCTGCAAGGTGGAGGGCTTTGATGCCTACTGCGAATCCACCGTTCTGCCCGGCTCCGGCCTGTCCTCTTCTGCCGCTTATGAGGTGCTGATCGGCACCATCGTCAACCATCTGTTCTTCGACGGCCGGGTCTCTCAGCCTGAGATTGCTCAGATCGGTCAGTATGCAGAGAACGTGTTCTTTGGCAAGCCTTGCGGCCTGATGGACCAGACTGCCTCTGCTGTGGGCAACATGGTTACCATCGATTTCTTTGACAAGGACCACCCCGTTATCGATCCTGTGGACTTTGACTTTTCCTCTTGTGGACACGCCCTGTGCATCATCGATTCCGGTGCGGACCATGCGGATCTGACCGACGAGTATGCTGCCATCACCGGCGAACTGAAGCAGATCTGTGCCTATTTCGGCAAGGATGTGCTGAGTCTGATCGATGAGGCGGAGTTCTATGC
>JAXJVC010000096.1:0-4567 GCA_036308745.1 Oscillospiraceae bacterium
AGGCAGCATTACAAAGGCAGCATGCTTCTCATCGGAATCAATTATGATGAGAAAGAAAAAACGCACACCTGTGCGATCGAGCGGGTAGAGAAAACTGTATAATTGTATACAAAAAGTGTTGACAGAAAGTTCTTCGCGTGTATAATAAGAGTTCATAAAGCAAAGGCGCTTGAAGAAACGGCGTAAAGCCCGTCTCTTCAGGCGCCTTTTCTATTACCCGGAAATCATGTAAGCTGCAGTTCCGGAACGTGTCTCCCCGGGACTTGTACAGATTTGATGAGGAGGAAAAAGAGATGAGTGAAAGCAATGCAAAAGTTCCCGAAATCTACGCCAGCATGGTCTTCAATGACAAGGTCATGCGTGAGCGCCTGCCCAAGGATGTCTATCAGGCAGTGCGCAAGACCAGCAAGAAGGGCACCCATCTGGAGCTGGATGTAGCCAATACAGTGGCGGCAGCCATGAAGGAATGGGCGCTGGAGAAGGGAGCGACTCACTTTACCCACTGGTTCCAGCCCATGACAGGACTGACGGCGGAAAAGCATGACGGTTTCATTTCCCCGACTTCTGACGGCAGTGTCATCATGGAGTTCTCCGGCAAGGAGCTGGTCAAGGGCGAACCGGATGCCTCCAGCTTCCCCTCGGGCGGACTGCGCGCCACCTTCGAGGCCCGCGGCTACACAGCCTGGGATCCCAGCTCCCCCGCCTTCATCAAGGACGGTTCGCTCTATATCCCGACTGCCTTCTGCTCCTACGGAGGCGAGGCCCTGGACAAAAAGACACCTCTCCTGCGTTCCATGGAGGCCCTCTCTGAAGCGGCTGTCAAGGTCCTGCACCTTCTGGGCAACACCGCTGTCACCCATGTGGATACGACCGTGGGTTCCGAGCAGGAGTATTTCCTGATCGACAAGGATCTTTACAAAAAGAGAAAGGACCTGCTGCTGACCGGCCGGACCCTGATGGGGGCTTCGGCACCCAAGGGGCAGGAGATGGAAGACCACTACTTCGGCGTCCTCAAGCCCAAGGTGTCCGAGTATATGCATGCTTTGGACCGCGAATTGTGGGAGCTGGGCGTTCCGACCAAGACCAAGCACAACGAGGTCGCACCTGCCCAACATGAACTGGCGCCGGTCTTTGAGACCGCCAACATCGCCGTCGACCACAACCAGCTGACCATGGAGGTCATGAAGAAGGTGGCAGACCGATTCGGCTATGCCTGCCTATTGCACGAGAAGCCCTTCGAGGGGATCAACGGCTCCGGCAAGCACAACAACTGGTCCATCAGCACGGATACCGGCGAGAACCTGCTCAACCCCGGCAGGACGCCGGCGGAAAACCTGCAGTTCCTGGTTTTCCTGCTGGCAGTTATTGCAGCGGTGGACGAGTATCAGGAAGTCCTGCGCGTCTCCGTCGCCACGGCAGGCAATGACCACCGTCTGGGCGGCAACGAGGCGCCGCCCGCCATCATCTCCATTTTCGTCGGTGACGAGCTGGACCAGGTCCTGCAGTCCATCGAAAACGACACCGTTTTTGCCGGCGGCGGCAAGACCCAGATGGGCATGGGCGCCCACGTTCTGCCTCACATCACAAGGGATACGACAGATCGCAACAGGACCTCGCCCTTTGCCTTCACCGGCAACAAGTTCGAGTTCCGCATGCCTGGCAGCTCCCTGTCCGTGGCCAACCCCAACATCGTCCTTAACACAGCTGTCGCAGAGACCCTGACACAGATCTATGACAGGCTCAAAGATGTCGCCTCTGACCAGATGGACGATGCCATTCACGTCCTGCTCAAGGAACTTCTGGCACAGCACGGACGCATCCTCTTTAACGGCAACGGGTACACGGACGAGTGGGTCGAGGAGGCCCACCGCCGCGGCCTGGCAGACCTTAAGTCCCTGCCGGAGGCCATGCCTTCCTTTATCTCGGAAAAGAGCGTGGATCTCTTTACAAAGCATCATATTTTCACGAAGGAAGAGATCGAGTCCCGATATGAGATCCTGCTGGAAAACTACGCCAAGACCATCCATATCGAGTCCCTGACTCTGCAGGAGATGGTCCGCAAGGACTTCACCGCCGGCCTGGTCCAGTATATGAAGGATGTCACCAACGAGGCCCTCAAAAAAAGAGACCTCCTTCCCGACAGCCGCTGCAGCTACGAGAGCCGCATCCTGCAGAAGCTCGACGAGACCAGTGAGCAGATCCTGGCTGCCCTTGACACACTCGAGGCTGACACAAAGAAAGCAGAGGGAATCGACGACATCCTGGCTCAGGCTGCCTTTTATCAGGAGACCATCCTGGCAGAGATGGAGACCCTGCGCGGCTGGACCGACCAGGCTGAGGCTATCATTCCGGATCAGTACCTGCCTTATCCCACCTACGAGCAGATGCTGTTCTCCCTGAGATAAAACTCTGTCGGGCTTTACAGGGAGAATCGCCCACAGTGACCCAGATCAAAACGCACAGCATGAAGGCTGTGCGTTTTGATCTATATGACGGTGTTTTTTATTTCCTTCCAGAAGTAAAAGGTACCGGTCAGTTTCTTGAGAGGAAATTTGTATTATTGTATACAAAATCATTGACAGAAAGGGAAAACCGTGTATAATATGTTTTCAAAGCAAAGGCGCTTGAAGGTACGGATTGTTGGATCCGTCCCTTCAGGCGCCTTTCTTTTTTGTTGAATCAGAGGAGTCACACATTGAAAGAAATGGCCAAGCATATGTATACACAATTCGAACATGATGCCTGCGGCATCGGAACCATCGTCAATATCGACGGGCGTCAGGACCACCGGGTGGTAGACGACGCCCTGCACATCGTTGAGAAGCTGGAGCACCGCGCCGGCAAGGACGCCACCGGAGAGGTGGGCGACGGCGTGGGGATCCTCACCCAGATTCCCCACGGCTTTTTTGCAAAGGCCGCAGAGGAGGCAGGCATTACCCTCACAGTTTCCGGGGAAGCTGCCTCCGGGTCGGGCATGATAGTCAGTAAGCCCGCACAGGCAGGCGATTATGGGATCGGCATGTTCTACATGCCTCAGGATACTTTGAAGAGGACCTTTGCCATCCGTATGTTTGAGGTCATCGCACAGAAAGAGGGCCTGGAGGTCCTGGGCTGGCGCGACGTGCCGGTGCGGGAGCAGATCCTGGGCAAGGCGGCAGTCGACTGCATGCCCTGCATCCGCCAGTGCTTCCTGGCCCGTCCCGCTGATGTGGAGCGAGGTATAGCCTTTGATCGCAGGCTCTACGTGGTGCGCAGGGAATTCGAGCAGTCCTCCGAGGACACCTATATCTGTTCCCTCTCGTCGCGGACCATCGTCTATAAGGGCATGTTCCTGGTGGGCCAGCTGCGCCGCTTCTATGATGACCTGCAGTCACCGGACTATGTGTCCGCCATTGCCATCGTGCACTCCCGTTTTTCCACCAATACGACCCCGTCCTGGCACAGGGCCCATCCCTACCGCATGATCGCCCACAACGGCGAGATCAACACCATCCGCGGCAACATCGACAGGATGCTGGCCCGCGAGGAGACCATGACCAGTCCCGTCATGCAGCAGGAGCTGGACAAGATCTTCCCTGTCGTGGACCGGACCGGTTCGGACTCCGCCATGCTGGACAACACCCTGGAATTCCTCTACATGAACGGTATGCCCCTGGCCCTGGCCATGATGGTCATCATCCCCGAGCCCTGGAAGCACAATACCTTCATGAGTGAGGACAAGCGGGATTTCTATCACTATTACGCCACCATGATGGAACCCTGGGACGGACCGGCCGCCATCCTCTTTACAGACGGCGAGGTCCTGGGCGCCACCCTGGACCGAAACGGCCTGCGTCCCTCCCGCTATTACATCACGGATGACAACCGTCTCATCCTGGCCTCCGAGGTCGGCGTGTTGGATATTCCGGCAAAACAGATCGTAAAAAAAGCCCGCCTGGAGCCCGGACGGATCCTCCTGGTCGACACTAAGCAGAAGCGGATCATTTCCGATGAGGAGTGCAAGACCCATTATGCCCGCAGGAGGCCCTACGGAGAGTGGCTGGACAGGAACCTCCTGCATCTGAACGAGCTTCCCATCCCCAACCACAAGATCCCGGTCCACAGCCAGCAGGTCCGCGACCGGCTCTACAAGGTTTTCGGCTACACCTACGAGGATGTCAAGGACCAGATTCTGCCCATGGCGGAAAATGCGGTCGAGCCCACCTTATCCATGGGACATGATGCCCCCCTGGCCGTGCTCTCCGAGGCCCACCAGCTGCTGTTCAACTATTTCAAGCAGCTCTTTGCCCAGGTCACCAACCCGCCCATCGATTCCCTGCGGGAAAAAATCGTGACCGATACGACTGTCTATATCGGTTCGGACGGCGACCTCCTGCAGGAAAAAAGCGCCAACTGCACGGTGCTGGAGGTCAACCACCCCATCCTGACCGACCGCGGCGTGGATGAAAACCCTCTGCCCATCCCGTCCCTGCTGGCGGTTTCCAGCGTGGAGCAGCACCTGGTCCTGACCAAGCGGCGCACAGCCGTCTCCCTGATCCTGGAGAGCGGCGAGCCCAGGGATGTCCAC